>JAYUPV010000452.1:0-5112 GCA_043759865.1 Alphaproteobacteria bacterium
CCCCCAGCGCGCGCCGGAACGATCCGCGCGTATAGCGGCGCTTGTGCTGGTTGAAGTCATCGTGCCGCGACCATAAAAAACGGTAGGCGGGCACGGTGAAGACGGCTACGGCACCGTCTTTAAGCACGTTTCGCAACGCTTCGAGGCTTGCGACATCGTCGTCGATATGCTCGATAACATCGAAGGCACCGGCAAGGTCGTAGGGGCCGGAAAAAGGAAGGGCTTTTGGCAGGCTACCCTCGGCGACCGCCATGCCGTATTTCTCGGCGGCAGCTTTTCGCGCCCAGTCGTCGGGCTCGAAACAGTCCACGCTGCCGAATTCGCCGAGCATGGCAAGATTGGCCCCCGTGCCGCAGCCGGCTTCGAGCAGGCGGGCAGATTTCGGCAGGCCAAGACGCGCAATCACGGAGCGCAAAATGCGCCGGCGGCCTTCGTACCACCAATGGTCGGCCTGCACCTCGGCGATTTGTCGGATGAGGTTATGCTCCATCGGCGCGGCCGGCCGTGCGGTGGATGTCGCGGATGATGAACAGCGGGCGGTTCTTCGACTGCAGATAGGTACGGCCGATATATTCGCCGATCATGCCTATGCAGATAAGCTGCAGTGAACTGAAGAAGGCGATGATGCAGGCGAGCGACGCCCAGCCCGCGACGGTGGCGTGGGTAAAATATGACACGACGGCGACAAGCCCCAGCAGCCCCGCGATCACCACGCCCGCGAATGCAAAAATAAGGCTGACGCGCAGCGGCTTGACGGAAAAGCTGGTGATGGCATCCGCTGCGAAGGCCAGCAGTTTTGACATCGGGTATTTCGTCACGCCCGCAAAGCGCGGCGCGCGCGTGTAGACATAGGCTTCCTGCGTAAAGCCGATCCAGGCGACCATGCCGCGGATAAAGCGGTGCTGCTCGGGCATGGCCAGCAGCTGATCGAGCACGCGGCGTGACATCAGGCGGAAGTCGCCCACATCTTCGGGGATGGCGATGTCGGAGAGGTAGCTGAGCAAATGATAAAACGTTCTTGTCAGGAACATCCTGAATTTCGCTTCGCCTTCGCGCTTGCCGCGCTTGCCGTAGACGACATCAACGCCTGCCCGTGCTCTTTCAAGCATCGGTGTCAAAAGCTCGGGCGGGTCCTGCAGGTCGGCATCGAGGACAAAAATAAAATCGCCCTTGGCCTGTGCAAGCCCTGCGGACAGGGCAAGCTGGTGCCCGTGGTTGCGCGACAGGTCGACCGCCACGACAGCTGGGTCGGCGGCCACCAGTTGCTTCATGACCGCAAGCGTGGTGTCGCGCGAGCCGTCATTGACAAGGATGATCTCGTAGCTTTTTACGGGCGCGGCATCGCAGGCCGCTTTCACGCGGCGATGGGTTTCAGCCAGGCTTTCTTCTTCGTTGTAGCAGGGAATGACGACGGAAAGTTCCATAGCGGCCTCGGCAAAAGCGCGGTGTTCGCGATAACCTATTGAAAATATCCGATTGCAGGGAATAAGTCGATATTTGACGCGTCCGCCTATTCCAGAATCAGCGCGCAGGAGAGGGGTAGCGCGGGTACTTTCCCTGCCCGATTTTCCCGAGGTCTTTTTGCGGGAGATATATCCAAGCCTCTTCCCCGTGCATTCCGGCGCCATAGTAAACCAGCGCGAGTTTATAGCGTTTCACTTCCTGCTTCGAGAGTGGTCGGCAGAGGATGAAAACCTTGCCGGTAAAATCGCCGAAACTTCCGGCCGCCAGCTTCAGCGTCTTGTTCTCCTTGCCGAATGGCGATTTATAAAAATATTCCCAATACTTCATGCTGCGCCATTCGATAACCCTGCGGCATTCCTGTTGATAGGCATGCCAGACACAGGTCGCGCGGTCGACGAGAGGCACGAGGCTGAAAAGGCGGTCCACGACCAGCGTGCGGGTGTCGAGTTGGTTGGTCTTCAGAAACTCAACCACGCCCCGCGACGCGGAAAAAGGATATTGGTATTCCCGCGCATAATGAAACGGCGTCTGCAGCACTGCATAGAACAGGCAGAGGTTGAGCAAAAGGGCGAGTTTATCTTTGCCGTGCGGCATCGTTTTTTCCGGCGCTGTCGCGCGCACCATCCAGACAGATAAAAGGAATACCTGCAGCAGCAGCACATGGTGGCGCATGGTCAGGCTGAGCTTGAAAAAGTCGACATAGGAAAACCAGAGAAGCGACAGCAGGAAAACGATGGCGGGAAGAAACCGCCGCAGCGTTTTTCCGCTTTCGGACATTTCAACGCCGGCAGCCCCAATCAGCGCGGCCGGCAGGAAAATGCTGGCTGCCAGCAGGAATGCCGACAGTAGAGGCATTGTTCCCGACAGTTCCTTTGCCAGCGCGAAAAGCCCGGGTAGCCAGCCGTCACTTAAGGAGGAGATGACGCTACGCCCCGGGAACAGCCCGAAGTTCCCGGTATTGGCCACGCTACCCAGCGCAAATTCCTTGGGCGACACGAGCAGGAGCAGGGCGGCAAGCACGCTCGCGCCCATCAGCACCCATGCAATCGCATGCTGGTTCGTTATCTCTTTGCGTTTTTGCCACAGCTCGATTGTGTAGCACAGCACAATGGCGCAGCCGGTCATGAAGACCAGCCCCAGCGTCTGCAACAGCAGGAATATGGCGGCGGCATAGCGGAAAGGTTTGTCAAACCGGCGTGGATACGCAGCCCCGACAAGAAACAGGCACAGTGCCGCAAGGCCGTAATCGCGCGCCACGACAGAGTATTCAAAGGCAATGGGCATGGAAAAAGCCCAGAGAATTTTTGTCAGCGCGGAAAAAGGCGCATAGCGCACAAACACCCCGACCATAGCGATGGCAATGGCGGCATGAAGGACGTAAATCGTCCCGAAGGGCAGCCCCGCCTTGGCAAAGGGCAGCATAATGAGGTTCCACAGCCCCGGCCGCCCCGTGGTGCGGCCGTACCATTCAAACAATTCCCAAAACCCGAGATCGCTGACGGCTACCCAGCCGTCGGTTTCGTCCCGCCACGGTTCGTGGTGGGGGATGATAAAAAAAACCATGCAGGCATAAAGCAGGACAACGGCGAGGGTAAAGGCGGAATTGTTTGTGCGTCCGGCAAGCAGGAAATCCTTGAGGGTCTTCACATCCATCGGCCTGTCAGCCCTTCTTCACATGCGCGCCGTTGAGAAATTTACTGTGCAACATTCCCGCCGGTTGGTAAACCATGCGCGGGTGGTTCTTGACATAAGAAACGCATCATTCAAGCGAAGGCTTTGCAGGGGCCTGTTCAACGCGCACAAGACGTATCTGCGCCGTGGAACCCATGTTCTGGTTGCTGGTCGAGAATTTTTGGCCTGTCCATGCCATCAAAGCATTCGACTGGGAGAGGACGGAGGAGGTCCAGTAATTTCCCGCCGGCAACAAGTCTGCTTCTTTCCTGAAGGCTTCGTTCAGGGAGCGCATCTGTTCCGCGCTTGGCAGGAGCCAGTCGCTGTGCTGGTAAGCGTTGTTGGCGTTGTGGCTGTGCTGGGCGTAGGCGGCGGATTTGAATTCGACTTTCAGCAGCTGACGGTTTGATCTGTTCATGACGCCGGCATCTTTCGGCATCATAAACAGGCGGTGGCCGGTTTCGGGGTCTGCGCCCGCAAATATCGTGCCGTCCGGCATGGTCGCGCCGATGCGGCGGGGCGTGGGCCGCGTGCTTTCCGGTGCGTGCAGGCCTTGGTTCTTGAGTATTTTTTCGGCGCCGTCTACCTCTGCCAGCATCTTGCGGCAGGCATCGAGATGGGCGGCCTCTTCATTCGTGAGTTTCTCGGGGCGCGTGAGTTGCGCGATGAAGCGCGTGGCCTGCCGCTTTACTTCCGCGAGGTTTTTATATTTTTCCACCGCATCGGGTTTCGCCAGCGTGTCATCAAGCGATTGGCGTATGGCGCGGACGAGGGCGGTGCGCGTTTCTTCCTGCTGTTCACGCGCGCGGCGTTTGGCGGTGAACATGGCTCCGAAAGCCGTCAGTTTTTTTCCAAAGCCCATTGTGCGCTGCTCCTTGTTGGCGGACACCCTAGCGTTTTCCACAATAATTGTCAATCTTGTGAAATATCAGCGGCTTGACTAGTCGATGATAAACGCGCCATCGAGGTTCTGTACGGGGAGGTCGTGGGAGTTGAGGCGGAGGGTCTGGCCGTCGGTTTCAAAATCCAGATACGCGCAATTGTGGATTTTGTTGGTGCGGTGGGTGTGCCAGAACGCGGCCATGGTCGCACCGGTGATGACATCGAAGCGCCCTTCGAGTGCGAACAATATGCCACGCATCATATACCCGTGGCAGAAGGCAATGGCGAATGGGGCGGGGCAGGTTTTCACTTTCTCGATGGCTGCGCGGCAGCGGGTGGCAAATTCGGCGAAGGATTCACCCGTGCCGTTTTCCTTGTGCTGCGGGTCGGCGCGGTCCCAATAGGCGTCGATAGCGGGGCGGCGCTCGACATTGGTCGTGTCTTTGTATTTCTCGACAGGCAGGTAGGTAAATTCGTGGATGTCCCATTCTTCCTGCGGGACTTCGCCGAATTTTTTGAGGAAGGGTTCTGCTGTCTGCTTGGTGCGTACGTATTTCGAGGTGATGATGAGGTCGGGCTTCGCCACGAATTCCGCCGCCTTGTCATGCGCTTCGCTGCGGCCGCGATAGGTCAGGTTGATGGTGCGTGGATGCGTGGTTTTCTGGCCGGCGTTCGACTCGCTTTCGCCATGACGGATGAAATGGAAGTTTTTTTTCATCGACACCGAATTACAGTTTCAGCCTGTCCCGAAGGCTCGATTTCGGGCCGTCTTCAACGGCGGGCCACAGCTGCTTCAGGGTTTGCTTGTCGATCGCGATGATGGTCGTCTCGTTCGGGGCGAGGGGGCGCGCTTCGGTGCCGGAAAGGGCGACGAGCGTGCCGGGCATCACGGCTTCGGGGTTGACCGGCGTGGTGATTTTTTCTTTTTCTTCCTCGGGCATCGCGTTATAGGCGGTCATCGAAATCACGCGGTCGACGACATAGTGGGTCGGGCTGATGTTTTCGGCGCCGTTGAACAGTGTGAGCGTGTTCGGCTCTTCGCCTTTTTTCATGGCGCGGTCGAAGAACTTGAAATGGTGCGTGTCGGGCGGCAGG
>JAYUPV010000453.1:0-2197 GCA_043759865.1 Alphaproteobacteria bacterium
GAAAATCAGCCTGCATTCCGGATACTTCCCGTCCACCACTTCCGCTTCACCGCCAGCCAGCTGGCATTTTTCGATGATTTTGCTGGCTTCTTCGGCGTCGAAAACCTCGCCGCTTGTTTCGGGTTTGTAGGAGAGTTTGATGTAGCAAATCTGCTTCATCTCAAGTGTCACGTCTTCCTTGTGGTCTTCGAGGGCCATGCAAGCTTCGAGCGTTTTCGGATAGGTGTAATCGGGGTTGTAGAAAAAGTGGCGGCAGTCGTCGTCGAATTTCGGCGGGAACACCGTCGGCATTTTCTTGCGGATGCAGCGCGCGAAGCGGGGCTTGCTCAGGTCGTCGTAATCGGCGAATTCACAGTTGAAGCTCTTGAGAAATTGCCAGTTGGGCTTGGCGGACTGGCAGGTGAAATAGTCTTTAGTCTTTTCGCTATTGGTCTTGTCGAGCGGCACGGTATAGACGCAGCGCAGGTCGGTTTTTTCGGTATAGGGCTCGTCTTCTTTGCATTCGGCATAGCTGGTCGGCACAGTGTTTTGTACTGCCGCCGGGGCGGTATTTTTCTCCGCTGCCAGAGCAGGGGCGGCATAAAACAGGCACAATAAAACCAGCACGTAGCGAAGCATTCGGGGGCGTCCTTTTGTCTGGCTTTATTATACTTAAACTGTTGATACAGTTCAGCATTTTTAGCGTGTTTTTATTTACATATCTCGTTGACTTTACCATAAGAAATTGCTATTAATTTTCATCCTTCGAAGAAGGAATAAGAGAAGTTCTCGGAAGGAATAAGCACAAAATGTGGACATGGCTCAAAAAATGGTCGCGCCGTCTGGCGCTTGGCGGCGCTTTGGTCGGTGTTTTTGGCACCGTCGGCCCCGCAGCCTATGAAGGCTACGGCCATAACGAAGGCCAGCAGGACCGCATCGAAAACGCGATGAACAAGATTGTGCAGGAACAGTATTTCGCAACCGACCCCGCAGCCGCAGGCGCGCTCAAGGACACGCGCGACGCGAAACTGCTCGAAGTGGCGACCGCCGCCTACGGCTCCCTCAACCCCGGCTGGAACGAGCCGGTCCAGCTGTTCCAAAGCGGAGCCAAGCGCATCACCAACAGCATACCGGGCGTTTCCAAATTCGTGCTGTCGCCCCTCGGCCTCGGCCCCGAATATTTCAGCGGAAGCTATTCGACCGCGTTTGACGACATGGCGAACTATGTGACCTCGCTCGCCAATCTCGGCGTCGGCATCGCGTTCGACAACGGTTTGACCAAGCTGAACGCAGGCTCCGCCTATACGCGCGACATCGGCCTTATCACCATCAACCCCGAGCTGTCGCAGGGCGATATGGTCGAACATGTGCGCCGCCACATGCTGCGCCTCAATCAGGAACTGGTTCTACCGTATGAACGCGTCGTGAAATCGGGCAACGACCTGACCGGCACGTTCAACGAACGCTTCGGCCAGTTGCGCGTCATGACTGCACAGCTCGACGGCCCCGTGCTGACCCTGCCGATGGCAAACGGCGCAAATGCCGAATTCTCCGAGCTTCCCCGCAAGAATTACAACCCGCCGCTGCTGAAACAGCCCGTCATCACGCCGGACAAGAACGTGAAAGACCAGCCCCAACCCGCGCCCGGCACCGGCAAAGGCGGCAAACCGCCCAAAGTCGCGGCGAAGTAATCAAGGCATGAAAAATCCGCCACCCCGCATTTTTGCGGTGTGGCGGATTTTTTATTCTTTATCAGGACTTCATCAGCTTGCGCTTGGCGCCGTATTCGGCGTACTCGACGTTTTTGATTTTTGCGATCTTCAGGCGCGCATCTTCGGCCTGCACAAGGTTGACCTTGGCGACCTGCATGAGCTTGAGTTCGGAGTCTTTTTCGCCTTTGAACAGGGCTTCGGCATTGAACACGCCGGAAATGCTGCGGATTTTCTCCATGCCTGCCTTCACATCATTGTCGCTTGTGCCGTCTTTGAACTTGATGAAGATGTCGGTGAATCTCTTGGGCGATGTCATTTGCCGTTATCCTTGCAGGTTGGAGGAGTAGGTTTGTACTTGCGCCGCTTTGACAGTCGTGGCGGGCGTTTTCGGTTGCGGCACGACCATGCGGAGTGCCTGGTTGCCGGTGAAGCTCTTGCTGAAATAGGCGTAGATGTCGCCGAGGCTGCGCGCCTTGCCTGCGCCGTCATAGAACACGTTTTTGTTC
>JAYUPV010000454.1:0-2237 GCA_043759865.1 Alphaproteobacteria bacterium
CTCGCATACCGGCATTAAAAACGTGCTGTCGCTCGCGGCCGATGCTGGGATTGGCGCACTCGATGTTACCTATGCGACCCGCGCCTACCTGACACGCCACGGTGCGGGGCCGCTTGCACATGAATTACCGCAGGCGCCGGGCGCAGGTATCCGCGATGAAACAAATATCACCAATGACTGGCAGGGCAGCCTGCGTTTCGCACATCTCGATATCGCGACGCTGGCCGGTCATATTCGCGATGATTTATCGGACAATAACGCTGTCAAAATCAATCACGGAATTGCTGTTACCTGCCTTGACCAGCTGGGCGCGGAAATAACTTTTGCCGAAAACGGCAAAATCCGCAGCCTGCCGCAGCATGAGTTTCTGGCATTCATAAAGAACACAACCGACGCGAATTTTCTGTGCGAAAGCCGCGGGCCTTCGCGCACGACGATATCACGGGGCATGAGGGCGGCAGCATGAGCAGGTTATGCATTATTCTTTGCTGTATTCTTTTGACGGTGCCGGCGGGCTGTTCGGTCGAAAAATTCCTGAACAGCATGGTGCCGGAGGAAGGCTACCGTATCGTCAGCGGCATTGCCTATGGCAATGATGCGCGCCAGAAACTCGACATTTATATTCCCGATGCCCCTCGCAAGACAACCTGCACCGTGGTGTTTTACCCGGGCGGCGCGTGGAATTCAGGCGAGAGGGCGCTGTACAAATTCGCAGGGCAGGCTTTCGCATCGCAGGGCTGTGTCGCGGCGGTGGCGGATTACCGGCTTTATCCCGCAGTGCATTACCCAGCTTTTGTCGAGGACAGCGCGCTTGCTTTCGTCTGGGTACATGCCCATATCGCGGAATATGGCGGCGACCCCGCGCGTATTTTCCTCAGCGGGCATTCGGCGGGAGCCTATAACGCGGTCATGACCGCCGTGCATCCGCAATTCCTGAAAAATGCGGGTGGCCGGATTGAATGGATCAAGGGCGTTATCGGCATTGCCGGGCCATATGATTTCAAACCGTCGGAAGAAGAAAAAGACATCCGCGCTGCTTTCTCGACCGCCGCAGATGCGGCAACGCAGCCTGTCACCTATGTCACCGGAAAATTTCCGCCGATGTTACTTGCAACCGGCGAACACAACCGCCGCGTGAAACCACGCAATACCGCGAGCCTTGCAAAAAAGCTGCGCGCGGCTGACAGCCCCGTGACCGTGGTGAGTTACCCGCCCGCATCGCATATGTCGATTATATTGTCGCTGGTCGTCTATAACCGTGAAAAAATCCCGCTGCTGCGCGATATCATGAGTTTCATCGACACCCGGAAATAAGGCTTACGCCGCCAAGGGCGGTTTGGGTTGCGGCGGCTTCGGCTGGTTCGCCGGTTTCGGCACAAGTTTGAGAACGGGCGGTACGGAAGGCTTGTCAAAGCCGAGTTTGTCGAGGCCGTTCTGCACTTCGGGCGCACTCATGAACATATCCCACAAAAGACCGGAGCGGTAGTTTTCGATCATTACCACAATCGGCCCCTGATCGATGGCCAGATGCCCTTTGGCGACGAAATTGTGTTCCTCGCTGAAGGAATCAAGAAAACCGTAAGTGCCTTTAATCTTGTTCCCCAGCTTTTCATGAAAATGCCGCAGCGCCGCCATCGATTCCACGGGCGTGTAGGGGAAAGAAGCAAGTGCGGCGGTCGGCGCGATCACGCCCTTGTCATTGGTGGGCGAATAGGCACCGTAACCTTCATGGCTGTCGCAGGCCGTCAAGCCCCAGCAATGCGGTCCGTAGCCTTTAAACCCGTTCGGGTTGTCGACCGCGTGCTGGTAGTTGATGCGCGCATGGGCGCGGTTCTGCTCGAAATAATCGGCATGACCATCTTTCAACTCCTTGGGGTTCAGCCCCATGAAGGAATAATGCGCGAAAAACATCGGCCCGCCGCCATTGGGGCCAAGCGGCAAGACAGTGCCACCGTAATTCATGCCGTTAATGAACTGCGCGCCGCGCGTCCAGCTGTCTTCGTACACGTCGGGCGATACCGGATGCGTGGGCGACGCCGCCGCCAGCACATGCGTGACAAGGCATTCGTTCCAGCCCTGTATGGGCATCTTCATGCCGAAGTCGTGCGCGGGACTCCAGTGCCAGTAAAGTTCTTTTTTGCCGTTGGTATAAAAATCCCATTCCACATTTTCGTACATCTGTGTGATTTTTCCGCGCAAAGCCGCCGCCGCAGGGTCGGACTGCAAATATTGCCGAG
>JAYUPV010000455.1:0-10821 GCA_043759865.1 Alphaproteobacteria bacterium
GGTGCGCCGGGATGGTGTCTGACGAAAACGCGTCGAGAGCGAGCAGGTTGAAGGTCTCTCCCTTCAGTTTCGCCAGTTCCAGCCGCCCGTCGCCGATGATGATGCGCGGCGGCTTTTTGCCCTTGCAGGCCTTCAGGAAGGTAAACTGCGTTTCCGCCACATGCAGCACGGCCTTGTCGATTTCGAGGAAGGTGAATTCGTTGTCCTTGTTGGCGTAGCAGTTCATCGTGCCGGCACCAAGGCCGACAACGGCAACTTTTTTCGGGTTGTACAGCGCAAAAATATCGCCCACCGGCCCGCCCGCCCAGAAATAAGCGGTGGGCGTTTTCTCGTATTTCGGGCCCATGACCTGAATGCCGTGCGTGGTTGTGCCGTGATACATGTAAAGCGCCTTTTGCTGTGTGCCTTTCATATCCAGCACGCGCTCGAAAACCTTGATGACGCCGTAGAAATTGCGCGTGGTCAAGACTGAATCACGCGGGAAAATCGCTTCCGACAGCAGCAACATGACTGTTGCGCCATAAACGGCCGTACGCAGGTTCATTCCCAGAAACACCGCGATGGTGAACAGGATAAAATCGGCGAACATCATGTTGCTGTTGAACTGGCTGATATCGGTGCCGGTCGAAAAACTAAGGACGTAGAGGAAATGCAGCAACCCACAAAAGCCCGCGAAGCCGAGCATCATTTTCGGGACCAGTGTCATTTTTTCGCGGAACGCCGGCAGCACAAGACAGGCAAGGATCATGAGCACGGGGTATTCGGCCAGCCTGTCCAGCACGACAGGCAGGATAAAGGCGTTGAGCACGCCGCCAAGCGCACCGCCGATGGACATCATCAGGTAATATTCCGTCAGGTTGCGGCCTGTGCCGTCGGGGCGTTTTTCCGCAAGGCGCATATGGCAGATAAGGGCGGTCAGGCCGAAGGCAAAAAGGTGGAACACCATCGCATAGACGGTAACGCGCAGGTTCTGGTTGTAAACGCAGAGCAGGCCGATTGCGAGCGGCAATACCATGCGGTGCCAGCGCGCGACTTCCTTGTACGGCAGTAGGGCGGTGCGGCTGAAGGCCGCGACGAAGGTGAGCAGGTAAAGCGCAAGAGGGAGGACCCATATCATGGGCGCGGAGAAAATGTCGGTCGATATATGCGTGGTCACAGCCAGCAGCAGGGCGGAGGGGAAGAAGGACAGCAATATCCACTCAACGCGCTGTTTGCCCGTGACCGGCTTTTCTTTTTTTGCGGCGCGGACGGGCTTGTCCGATTTCGGCGAGGCGCGGCCAAGGCAGAGGAGGGCGAGGGCACCGAGCGTCACAAAACCCGCGAACCAGAAGCGCGCCTGCAGCGCATTACCCCACAGCGGCTCGAACACCAGCGGGTACAGGAACAGCCCCGTAAAGCTGCCGAGGTTTGATGCTGCATAAAGGAAATAAGGGTCGCCTGCCGCCTCGTGCCCCGTCGCGGTGAACAGCCGCTGGAGCGTGGATGAGGTCGCAGAAATAGCGATGAACGGCACGGCGACCGCAACGGTCAGCAGCTTGAAAATATCAAGCGCGCCGGGCGCTGACTCCCCCGTCACGCCGGTGATGGTCACGGGCAGGAACAGGCAACCCGCGCCGAGCAATGCGATATAGAGCAGGCCATGAAGTCTCGGCGGAAAGCGCGACAGGAAATGCGCCACGAAATATCCCGCCAGCAGCATGACCTGAAAGAACGCCATGGTAACAATCCAGCCCGCAGGCGTGCCGCCCACAAGCGGCAGCAGCATCTTGCCCACCATCGGCTGCAGCGCGAACATCAAGCCCGCAGAAAGGAACAGCGCGCCGCTGAACAGCGCGAGGGTCAGTTGCGCGCGGGTTTGCTTTTTCATTTCGGCCTGCTGTTCAGGATGGTCATGGTATCGAGCAGGTTGGAATAATTATCCGTCCACGGCAGCGTAGCGGGGTCGGGCTTGACGGCAGGCCATTGTTTATTGTCGAGCCTGTCGACCAGTTGTTGCTTGCCGACCACGATCCAGCGGCTCAGCGTTCCGTAGAACACGGTTTTCGCGTCGCCGCCCAACCGCATCCTCGCCGTGTAGCCAAGCGTCTCCGCCGTCGACGCGACAGCGTCCCAGAGTTCAAAATAGCGGTTCGAAATATGGATGGCGAGCACGCCGCCCGCTTCCAGACGCTGGAAATAAAGCTCGAAGGCCTCCTTTGTCAAAAGGTGGGTGGGGATGGCGTCGGAGGTGAAGGCGTCCAGCACGATCAGGTTGAATTTTTCTTTTTTCAGCTTTGCAAGTTCGAGCCTGCCGTCGCCGACATACATGCCGGGGTTCGGCTGGCATTTGCTGAGGAAAGTGAAATGGCGCTCGGCGATTTTGACCACATCGGGGTCGAGCTCGAAAAAGGTAAAGTGGCGGCCGGGTGCGGTGTAGCAGTTGATAGCGCCCGCGCCAAGCCCGACACCTGCGATTTTCGCGGGGCGGTAGGCAGCGAAAATATCGCTCAAGGGGCCGTTCTTGGCGTAATAGGCGGTCGGTTCTCTCTCCAGCTTTTTATCCAGCACCTGTGCGCCGTGGATGGTCGAGCCGTGGCGTATTCTCCGCAGCGTATAGGTTTTACCGTCTGCCGTTTCTGCTGTGTCGTTGACGCGGAGCGTGCCGTAGAAATTCCGCAGGTTCAGCACCAGCCGTTCGTCGGAAATCAGCAATTGGGAAATCATGAAGACCGCGAGCGCGCCGAAAACAAGGTTCGCGGGCTGCAGCAGCGGTCTTATCGCGATGGGCGCGGCGATGAAGGCGAGTAGGCAGAAGCTGCTGATGTAATTCCGCGCCTCCGGCGGCAACAGGTTCGTCTGGCCGAGATTCACCAGCACCACGGCAAGGGCGAGGCCGCCCGCAAAGGCCTTCCCGCGCCGTGTTGAATAGTCGAAAGCGGGGTGTAGCAGGAAAGACGCCATCAGCATCAGCGGCAGTTCCGCAAGGCGGCTGAAGGCGTAGGGGATGATGAAGGCGTTCAGCACGCCACCAAGCGCGCCGCCGATCGACATCATCAGGTAGAATTCCGTCAGGTGGCTTTCCGCCGCTGGCCGCAGCGAAGCAAGACGCATGTGGCAGCCAAGGGCGACGATGCCGAAAATGGCGAGATAAAACGCGACGCCCGCCCAGCCGCCCAGCCAGCTCGCCTGCATCAGCGACATGACAAACACAGCGGCACAGATGACATAGGGCTGAAGCCACGCGATGGCTGTGGGCGGGAAAAGGGGCTTGCGGCTGAAGGCGATGATGAAAGTGAGCAGGTAGAGCGCCAGCGGCAGCACCCAGATCATCGGTGCGGAAAGCACGTCGGTCGTGATGTAGGTGGTGGTGCCCAGCAGCAGACTCGACGGCACGAAAGACAGGCCGAGCCATTGCAGCCGCAGCAGCCCGGTCGGTCGCGCGGTTTCCGGCTTTTTTTCTTCCACCGCTTTTTTGCGCGCTTTCATGCCGGTCAGCCGCGCATTGGCAAGGCAGAGCCCTGCCATCAGCATCAGCGCGATGTAGCCGAAGGAAACCGCTTGCGACTGCGCGCCGAGGGTCAAACGGGGTTCCGCCAGCAGGGGGTAGAGTAGCAGCCCCGTGAAACTGCCGAGGTTGCTCGCCATGTACAGGAAATACGGGTCGTCGGCCGAGGCATGGCCTGTCACGGTAAACAGCCGCTGCACCGTCGAAGATGTTGCCGAAAGCGCGACGAAGGGCGGCCCGACCGCCACCGCCAGCAGCAGGAAAATTCCGACAGCTCCATTCGCGTGGGCGGCAGAGGCGGAAACGCCGACCGGCAGAAAGGCAGCGCCTGCCGCAAGGCAGAGGATATAAAATAACCCGTGAAGGTAGGGGCTAAAGCGCGAGAGCATATGCGCCAGAAAATACCCGAGCAGCAACATGATCTGGAAGAAGGCGAGCGCGACGATCCAGCCTGCCGGCGTGCCGCCGACCAGCGGCAGCAGCATCTTTCCGGTCATGGGCTGCACGGCAAACATGATGGCTGCCGACAGGAAAAGCGTCAGTGCGAAAATCCAGAGCGTCACAGCTTGTTTCATGGCAGTCAGAGCCTCAGTACGCTGAGGATATTGGAATAAGTGTCCGTCCACGGACGCAGTCCCTGCGGTTCGGGCGTGGCCCACAGGTGCTCTTTCAGGGGATTCCAGTCCGTACCGGGGCGCGCCATGACAAGCCACTGGTTCGAGAACAGGAATGGCCTGTCTGTGCTCTTGTCGAAGCGGAAGCGCGATTCAAGACCAGCCGCTTGCGCCGACGCCGCCAGCGTGTTGGCGAGCTTGATATACTGGTTCGAGATGTTGAACGCGATCATGCCGCCCGGCGCGAGACGCTCGCGGTACATTTCAATCGCTTCAAGTGAAACAAGATGCACGGGAACCATGTCGGAAGAAAAGGCATCAAGCATGATGAGGTCGAATTTCTCTTCCGCCAGTTTCGACAGCTCCAGCCGCCCGTCGCCCTCGATGATCCGGTGTGGTTTCGCGCCTTTGCATTTGTCGAGATAGGTGAATTTCGTTTTCGCCATGTCGATGACGGCGGGGTCGATTTCGAGGAAGGTGAATTCGCGCGAAGGATTCGCATAGCAGGCAAGCGTGCCCGCGCCGAGGCCCATGACAGCGATTTTTTTCGGGTTCAATGTTGCGAACAAGTCACCGACCGGCGCTTTTCGGCCGAAATACGACGTCGGCTCAGTCTCCCAAGGGTTGTTCAGTACCTGGAGGCCGTGTAGCGTAGAACCGTGCTGGAAAGTGCGGATGGTGATGCGCTCGTCGTCCTTCATGTAATTGCGGTCATAGACTTTGATCACGCCGAAGAAATTGCGGTTCGAGGTCATGTTCTTCATCGGCGAGATGAACAAGGGCGTGATGACGGCGAGCAGCGCGCTGCCCGCGATTACGGCGCGGGGGTGCAGGGTGACAAGCGCGAAAATCAGCGTCAGGACAATATCCCGCGCTTCAAGAAAGCCGAGACCAAGATGCTTTCGTGCGAACGACAGCAGCAGCACGCCCGCCGCACCGAGGCCGCAATACAGCATGTGGCGCGGGGGGTAAGGGGTGCGGAGGCCGGGGTTCAGCAGGCAGGATAGCACCAGCACGATCGGGTATTCGGCAAGGCGGCTGAACACAAGCGGCGCGATAAAGGCGTTCAGGACGCCGCCGAGCGCGCCGCCGACTGCGATCATCAGGTAGTAATCGGTCAGCTGGCGTTCGTTGCCGAGCGGCCGCAAACCGGCAAGGCGCATGTGGCACAAAAGCGCGATGGCGGAAAAAGCCAGCAGGTGCCAGCCAATTCCGTACCACGAAGCGGAGACAGTCGGCATGGCGATGATGATAAGGGCGATGGACACGCTGATAAAAACCGGTTGCGCTTTTTCCAGCCAGTAGAGCGGCACAATCTGTTTTCGGGCAAAAGCCAGCACGAAAGTGAGCAGGTACAGGCCCAGCGGGAAAACCCAGATGAGCGGCACGGCGAGGACTTCGGTCGTGATATGCATGGTCACGCCAAGCATGAGGCTCGACGGGAAAAAGGCGCAGGCCACCCACTGTAGGCGCAGTTTTGCGGGAACAGGCTCTGCTTTCGCGCGCGCGGGTGCGGGAACGGGTTTACCCGCGAGAGTGATGCAGGCGGCGGCAAGCGCAATCAGCAGCGCATAGGCGTAAAGCCACAGCCGCGCCTGTTCCGGTATCGTGAACAACGTTTCGGCGGCAGCGGGATACAGCAGCAGCCCCGCAAAACTGCCGAGGTTGCTGGCGGCATACAGGAAGTACGGGTCGCCGGCGGAAGCGTGGCCGGTCGATGAAAACAGCCGTTGCAGCGTGGACGACGCCATCGACAGCGCAATGAAGGGGATGCCGACGGTTGCGGCGAGAAGTCTAACGACCATGAAGGCATTGGCCTCGCCCTGTTGCGGCTGCATGTCGACAGGCAGGAAAAAACACCCGAGAAGCAATGCGGCGATAAAGGCAAGGCCATGGCTGCGCGGTGAAAAGCGCGACAGGTAATTTGCCGCCGCATAGCCCGCCAGCAGCGCAAGCTGGAAAAAGGCCATCGCCACAATCCAGCCCGTGGGCGTGCCGCCGACAAGGGGCAGCAACATCTTGCCGATCATCGGCTGCAACATGAACATGGATGCCGCAGAAACAAAAAGGGTCGTGCCGAACAGCACGGTGGTATGGGCTTGCCGCCACGCGAAGGCAGGCTTCATGGTGGCTTCGGCGGTCATGCCGTTTTCTTCAGGCCCGCGTCAAGCTGTTCGCGGATAAGCGCGGTAAAACGCCCGAACAGGTAATGGCTGTCTTGCGGGCCGGGCGACGCTTCGGGGTGGTACTGCACCGAAAAGGTCGGGCGGCCCTTCACCCGCAAGCCCTCGTTCGTGCCGTCGAAAAGGCTGACATGCGTCACGGTGCTGCCCTCGGGCAGAGATTCCGGCAGCACATGGAAGCCGTGGTTCTGGCTGGTGATCTCGACCTTGCCGGTCTCAATGTCCTTAACGGGGTGGTTCGCGCCGCGATGGCCGAAAGGCAGCTTCGCCGTCTTGCCACCGAGTGCAATCGCCAGCATCTGGTGGCCGAGGCAGATGCCGAACAACGGCAAACCGGCTTTCAAAAGTTTCTGTATGACCGGCACGGCATAAACACCCGTCGCGGCGGGGTCGCCGGGTCCGTTCGAGAGGAAAATGCCGTCGGGTTTTAGCGCGAGGATGTCTTCCGCCGACGTGTCGCACGGCACGACCGTCAGGCGCAGCCCCTCGGCGCCGAGGCAGCGCAGGATATTGCGCTTCACGCCGTAATCAACGACCACGACATGGGCGAAGGGGTTTTGCACTTCGTTGTATTTGCCGGTCTTCTGGTTCCACGCGCCTTCGGTCCAGGCATAGATGTTTTTGCACGAAACGGTCTTGGCGATATCGAAGCCGTTCATGTCGGGCAGAGCCTTGGCTTTGTGCTTCAGGTCGTCGATAGCGCATTTCGCAGAGCCGAAGAAATGGATAAGCCCGTTCTGTGCGCCCTTGTCGCGCAGGTGGCGGGTGAGAGCGCGCGTGTCGATGCCGCAGATGCCCGTCTGGTTGTTGTCGCGCAGCCATTCGTTGAAATGCATTTCAGAGCGGTAATTGGCGGGGCTGGTTATGTCGGTGCGCAAAATAAGCCCTTCTGCGAAGGGCGTTTCGGCTTCGTGGTCGTTGGGGTTCGCGCCGGTATTGCCGATATGGGGGAAGGTGAAGGTGATGATCTGGCCGGCATAGGAAGGGTCGGTCATGATCTCCTGATAGCCGGTCATCGAGGTGTTGAAGCAGACCTCGCCGCCCGTTGTTCCCTCGATACCAATTCCTTTGCCCCAGTAAACACTGCCGTCTGCCAGCACAAGCACCGCGGTCGCGTGGGGAGGAACTGATTGAGAAAACATGATTTTCCCTGATTTTTTGGCGTGTTGTAATTATATACCGCATGGAATAGCATACATGCCAGTCAGTTGCCACCGAAAAGCGGGTAAAAACCATGCTCAGAAACCAGTTTCAGGATCGTCTCAAGGCCGCCATGCACGCCAAGGACGAGCCGACCGTCTCGACATTACGTCTAATCATGGCCGCCATGAAAGACCGTGACATTGCCGCCCGTTCCAAAAACAACTGGGAAGGCATCAAGGACGACGAGATTTTGGGCATGCTCGCCTCGATGATCAAGCAGCGGCAGGAATCCATCAAGATGTACGAGATGGGCAAGCGGCAGGACCTCGCCGACCGCGAGGCGACAGAAATCCGCATCATCGAAAGCTTCATGCCGAAGCAGCTGACCGAAACCGAGGTCCGCGCGCTGATCGAAGGCATCATCAAGGACATGGGCGCGGCAGGCTTGAAGGACATGGGCAAGGTCATGGCCGAAATGAAGGCCAAATATGCGGGCCAGCTCGACTTTTCCAAGGCAAGCGGCTGGGTCAAGGACAAGCTCAGCGCATGACGGCAGAGCAAAAAATCGAACAAGAGCCTGAAAAAGACTATATCGCGACCGTCGACGGGCGCTGGGGAAAGTGCGCCTTTTTCGACAAGGATTTCTATATCGGGCGTTCGCTGGCGCATTACGGCGAGTTCAGTCCCGACGAAACCGAATTCGTCATCGCGCTTGCCGAAAAAGCGGGCATGGACAAGCTGGTGCTCGATATCGGCGCGAATATCGGCGCGATTTCGCAGGCGCTCGAAGTTTCCGGTTTCACCGTCGAGGCTTTCGAGCCGCAACCCGAAGTCTACGCACTTTTGAAGCAGAACATGAAGGGCAGGGCGCACAACCTCGCCCTTGCCGCCAAGGCGGGTGTGACCGTGATGCCGAACATGCGCTATGACGAAGTCAACAATTTCGGCGGTATTTCCATCGGCACCTCCAGCCGTTCGCGCGGGTCTATCGAGGTCAAGGTGGCGACGCTCGACAGCTTTAACTTCCAAAATGTCGGCCTGATGAAAATCGACGTCGAGGGTTTCGAGGAACAAGTGCTGCGCGGCGCGGTCGAGACCATCAAGCGCTGCAGCCCCATTCTCTATGTCGAGGACGACCGGGTTGAAAAGCGCGCCGGTTTGCACAAATTCCTGCAGGAACTGGGCTACCGTTTCCAGCTCCACAACCCGCCGCTGTTCAGGGCCAAAAACTTCTTCAGCAAGGCCGAAAACATCTGGGAACGCAATATTGTCAGCCATAACCTTGTTTGTACGAAGTAAATCAAAGACATAGCTATTTAACATAACATTTGACAAGGCCCATGACAGGGAGTAAATTAGCCTGTCACCCAAACGGGCCAAAATCATGTCTTTGAACGAACAATTTAACGCCGAAGCGCTTGCAAAACAGCTCCATGACGCCGTCCTCTCCGGGGATATGGCGGCGGTGATTGACTTGGTCGTGAACAAGAAAGTGCCCGCCGATAGTCGCGATGCCGAAGGCTATACGCCGCTGATGAAGGCAGTGAAAACCGCCAATCTCGGCATTTCCGCCTTGCTGGTCGGCAATGGCGCGGATGTGAATGCCGAGGCTCAGAACAAAATTCGCCCGATACATCTCGCCTTTTACGAGTTTTCACAAGGGAAGGATGGCGCGAAACAAATCCCCGTGCTCGACCTGCTGCTGTCTTTCGACGCCGACCCGCTCGCCATGAATACGCATGACAAAGAACCACGCGAGCTTATGGCTTTCCGTGCGGCTGCAATGGGAAATGAAAAGGCGCTACGTGCATTGCTCGAGAATGGTGTCGGCCACGATATCCACAACAAGAATACGGAAAGCTTGTTGCTCGTCGCGGCGGCGAAGGGCCATGACGGCGTCGTCAGGATGCTGCTTGAAATAGGCGCGGACGCGAACACCGTACAGGCTCTTGGCCGCACGGCTCTTCGCGCGGCGATGGAAGGCGGGCATTCAGGCTCCGTGAAACTGCTGCTGGACGCAGGCGCGGATACAGGGGCGTTGAGCCAGGACGCGAAAATAAATGCGCGCATCACCGACTTGCAATATTCAGCATCCTCGACGCCCGAAATCGCGACGGCGGTTGCGGCGGCTGCGGTCAAGTTCGAAGTCAACGAGGCCGCGAAAAAGGGCGACAGCGTGCGGCTGAAGGAGTTGCTTGAAAAAGGCGCGCCTGCCGATACTGTCGACCGCGATGGCATGACGGCGCTGCTGCATGCGGTGAAGGGCCGCCACCAGAAGGCGCTGAAGGTATTGATCGAGTACAAGGCCGATGCGAATGCGGCGGGGCGCGACAAGCTGCCCGCGCTTCACACCGCTATTTTTAACAAGGACGTGCAATCGATAGAACTGCTGGGCGCAGGCGGCGCCAGCACCTTCAGCCCCGATCTTGGCGGCAACACGCCGGTACAAAGGGCTGAAAAGCTGGACGATCCCGATCTGCTGAAACTGCTGCGCAGGCTGCGCGGCGAAGAAATCGCACGGCTGTCGAAAAATGCCGTGTCGCTGGAGCAGGAAGTCTCTGCCCCCGCAAGGGCGGCTTTCCGCCGCAAGGTGGCAACGCCATGACGGTATCGCAGGAATTCACCGCAACCGCAGCCCCCGGCCTGACGCGCGAACAGGCGGACGTGCTCGCGCTTTTCAGCGCCATCCGTAAAGACGATACCGCGCTGATAGGGAAGATCGTCGCGCAGGGTGTATCGCCCGAAGCGGAAAACGCGAACGGCATGACGCCGCTTATCTTCGCCGCCAATATCGGCGCGCTCGCCTCGGTGACGGCTCTGCTGTCGCTCGGCGCAAAACCCGACGGAGCCGATATGTGGGGCAGACCCGCCGCGCATTTCGCGGCGAATCTTGGATATGCCGAAATCGTCGCGCTTTTGCCGCCGCTGCCGGCCGATCTTGTGCCGCATGTTTCCGAAGGGAGGCAACCCACAATAGCTGCTGTTTTCGTGCCGGAGTCGAAATTGCTGTGGGCCGCAGCGCAGCGCGGGCTTGCGGAGACGCTCGCCATTTTCGCCGCCGAAGGAAAACTGGGAATTAAGCTCGGCGACAACGGCCCGGTTGATGACAGTGGCAGCGACCTGCTGATGCACGCCATTATATCGCGCGACGCAAGGTCGGTGGCGGTGCTGCTCGATGCGGGCTTCGATCCCAACAGGCATGAGAAAAACGGAATGTCTTACCTGAGGCAGGCGATGAAACAGGAAAGGCTGGAAATCGTCGATCTGTTGCTGGCGGCGGGAGCCGACCCCTATCTGCAATACCGCCTCGATCCCAACCACTTTAGCAGAACCGATATGTATTACGCGGGAAACGACACCTCGCCAGCAATCAAGGCGGCCGTCTTTAAAGCTGCCG
>JAYUPV010000456.1:0-7800 GCA_043759865.1 Alphaproteobacteria bacterium
CACATCATTTTCGACATGGACGGCACGCTGCTGGATACGGAGTTTGAAACTTCCTCCATCACCGCCAAACTGGCGCACGAAATGGGCTGGAACATTTCGGCGGATGAAGTTTTCCGCGAGCATGCGGGGCTCGGGTCAAAAGAAAAATTCATTTCCATCGCCAAAGTTTTCGGCGCAACGCCGTCGGATGGCGAGCTGGAATTTTTGAGCCATGAACACGAACGCCTGAAATCGGAAATCTATACCCGCGATGTTATCCCCATGATGCCGAATGCCAAAGAAACTTTGGCGGCATTGGCGGAAACAGGCGCGACGTTGAGCCTTGGTTCCAGCAACCCCTCGACCCGTTCGAAATCGGGGCTTGGCAAGACGGGTATGATTTCTTATTTCGGCGACCACATTTACGGCCCCGACCTGACGGAAGGAAAAAAGAAACCCGACCCCGCCGTGTTTTTGCTGGGCATGAAAAATGAAAACTCCGCCCCTGCCGATACTGTTGTCATCGAAGACAGCGAACCCGGCATGCAGGCTGGCAGAGCGGCGGGCGCGACGGTGATTGCGCTGCTGGATGCGCGTTTTGGCACAGGTAAAGAAGCGGCTGCGAAAGCCGAAGCCTTCCGCAAGGTAGGCGCGGATATTATCGTGCGTGACCTGTCGGAAATTCCGGTCGAGATTGCGAAACTGGAAGCGGCGCGTGCAGCGGCTCCGGTTGCGAAAACGGCGGCGGCAAAGCTGTCGCCTTAAATCACAAACTGAATGTCATCCCTGCGAAAGCAGGGATACAGGGGGCTTCAGGCGACTCTCTGCAACGACCCTGGTTTCCCGCTTTCGCTGGAATGACAGTAAGTAATAAAAAAGCCCCGCCTGTGACAGCGGGGCTTTTTTGAATCTTGAAACTTCTTACGGCTTCATCGTGCCAAACTTGCTGGCTTCGACATGCGTCGGGGTTTTCGACTTGACGGTGTATTCGTTCACGCCGACCGAGACGGTGTTGAAATCAAGCGCGGCGGCGGGGGTGGTGCCAGCCTTCACTGATTTGTTGAGCTCGTGGTAGCCACGATCGATGACATCCGAAGTTGCATCGGGGCCGAAACAGCCGCCCGAAGAAACTTTTGCGCTGAACTGTTCAACGCCGTCTTTTTTAAAGCTGACGGTCGAGAAGCTGGCCATGATCCCCATGGGACGGCCGCTTGGGGGTTTTCTTTTGGTCATGATAATTCTCCGGTAAAAAATGTGATAATGAACTTGAGCATTGCTAGATATTCAAAAATCGTGCTTCTGTCAATATCGCCTTGCCATAATGCATAAATCCCTTGCTTCGACCCGCGATAAGGCGATATTTTGGGACAAAGAGGGAAAAAGAAAAATGGCCCAGTTCGCGCTGCCGAAAAATTCAAAAATAAAAGACGGCAAGAAATACGCATCCCCCGAAGGCGCGAAGCAAAAACGCACGTTCAACGTCTATCGCTGGAATCCCGACGATAAAGAAAACCCGCGCATCGACAGCTATGAAATCGACCTCTCGAAATGCGGGCCGATGGTGCTGGACGCCCTCATTTATATCAAGAACGAAGTCGATGCGACGCTGACCTTCCGCCGTTCGTGCCGCGAGGGCGTGTGCGGTTCCTGCGCCATGAATATCGACGGCACCAACACGCTTGCCTGCACCAAACACCTCGGCGAGGTGAAGGGCGATGTGGACATTACCCCGCTGCCGCATTTGCCGGTAATGAAAGACCTTATCCCCGACCTGACGCATGTGTACGCGCAGTACAACACGATCGAACCCTGGCTGAAAACCGAAAGCCCGCCGCCCTCACGTGAAAGACTGCAAAGCGCGGAAGACGCGAACAAGCTGAACGGCGCGGACGGCCACGGCCCTGCGGCCTGCATTTTGTGTTTCTGCTGTTCGACCTCGTGTCCGTCTTACTGGTGGAACGGCGACCGTTTCCTCGGCCCCGCGATTTTGCTGCAGGCCTATCGCTGGCTCGCCGACACGCGCGATGAAGCGGCGGGAGAAAGACTCGACCAGTTGGAAGACCCGTTCCGGCTGTACCGCTGTCACACCATCATGAACTGCACCAGCACCTGCCCCAAAGGGTTGAACCCCGCAAAGGCGATTGCAGAGATTAAAAAACTGATGGTTGCCCGTCGCGTTTAAGTAGACGGCGGCTTCAGCACGGGTTTCTTGTCGAATTTCGGATAGACCGCTTCATGGATTTCATCCACGCGCCGCTCCAGCGCATCGAGGCGCTTGTTGATTTTCTCGAACTGCTCGATCAGGAATTTCTTTTCCGGCGAAATGAACTCGCCAAGAATGCGCCGCGTGCTGGTGGACGTATAACCGCTTTTGTCGCCGTTTTTGTCGCCGTTCGCGTAATAAAGTTTATCGTCCATGACCACGAGGCCGAACTGCATCGTGTTCTCGATATTCGTCACACTCTTCGGGCCGTGTGACCACGGGATGCCCATGTCGATGAGTTTTTGCTGGAGCGCTGTTGCTTCTTCTTCCGAGCTGGGAAAGAAAATCAGCTTCTTGCCGATCATGTCGCTGCGCGAAAGATGCGTTTCTCCGCTCACGGCCGGCTCCGCGGTTTCGGGAGGTTTTTGAGGCCGGTTTTTTCAATCGATTTCGGCAGAATCTCGCCCTCTAAACGCTCCAGCCGCGCGTTCATTTGCTCGAGGCGTGCAGTCAGGTCGTTGAAGGCCGCCATAATAGTCGCCTGTTCGGGCGAGAGGCTGACGGGAACGCCGACACCAAGGTCGGTCGCGGTCGTGATGCGCGCCTCACGCAAGTCGGCGGCACCGGGCGCGAAACCGATGCGTCCGTCGCGCAAAATCAAGCCCTGATAAACGGCGCGGCCGGCAAGTTTGAACGTGCTGTCATCGCCCTCGTCAATGGTGGCGCCGGAATTTTTCAGCAGCACCAGCAGCCCCCGCGCTTCGACCGTCGTGCGCGGGAAAAAGACGAACACACCTTGCATCACTTCTTCCGGCTTGATACGGGCGGCGGTGACATCGGAGGACGGCATGTAAAGGTTATCGAAACCGTCGGCGCTGGCCTGAAATCCCACCGCCTTCGTCGGCGTCACCATGATGGTTTTGTCGCGATCAAGATAGATGCTGCCCTTGAGCGCGTTGTCGAGCTGCTTCGGATAATCTTCGCTGTAATATTTATACCCCAGACGCTGCAACTGCTGCGCGACATATACCGCTTCTTCCATTGTGGAGGGCTCGAACACCACCTTTTCCTTGCTGGCCTGAAGGAAATCACGGGTAAGGGCGGGCGTGTTGTTGGTCATCACGCGCCTCCCGAAAAGCTGGAATTGAAACCGGTTGCCTGCATTGTCTTGCCTGTCAAATAGGAGCCAGAGTAGACCACAGGTCATTTATTATGTCAATATAGGCAGGGGCGTTCAAAAATATACGAAAAACAAGTTTTATTGCCCTCATTCCTGCTTCGGACTATACATAGCATATACGGAGAATCTGCATGACAACTCAAGCTCAACTAAAGGACAGCTGCGACCAAAGCGCGCGCCATGTGAAGGATGTGGCTGGGGCGGCGAAAATCGTGCAGGGGAAGCTTGGAAACCTGAAGCCGAAAATCGCCATCATTCTTGGCTCGGGTCTCGGCGGTCTTGGCGACCGCGTGACCGATGCCGTCAAAATTCCCTATCGCGACCTGCCGGGTTTTCCGGTGCTGACCGTTATCGGGCATTCGGGCGAATTGATCGCGGGTAAACTGAATGGCGTTGACGTGATTGCCTTCAAGGGCCGCAAGCATTTCTATGAAACCGACGACCCCTACCCGCTCAAAACCATGATCCGCACGGCGAAAGCTGTCGGCGTGGAAACGCTGTTCATTTCCAACGCAGCGGGTGCGCTGAAAAACGGCATGAAGGTGTCGGAGCTGATGGCGATTTCAGACCATATCAATTACATGGGCCTCAGCGCGCTTTCGGGGCCGAATGACGACAGCTTCGGCCCGCGTTTTGTGCCGATGACCGATGCGTGGGATCCTGAATTGCGCGCATTACTGCTGGAAACCGCCAAGAAAAACGGCATTGCGCTGCATGAAGGCGTTTACATGGCGTTTCGCGGGCCGACCTTTGAAACGCCCGCCGAAATCCGCATGGCGATGAAAATGGGCGCCGATGCCGTGGGCATGTCGAGCGTGCCCGACTGCGTGATTGCGCGGCATTGCGGCTTGCGGGTTGTCGGCTGTTCCATGCTGACCAATATGGGCGCGGGGCTGTCGGATGAAAAGCTGAGCCACACCCATACGATTGAAATGGCGGCGCGCGGCGCTGCGGCTTTTGAAAAACTCGTTTCCGAATTCGTGAAGGCAGTATGAGAGTTTTTGACGATAAAAAATCGCCGAATTTCGACGACCGCAAAAACAGGCGGCAGCCCGAAATGATCGTTATCCATTACACCAGCATGGATTCGACCGAAGCCGTGCTGGAAAAATTCGCCGACCCTGCGTCAAAGGTGAGCGCGCATTACCTCATCGACGAGAAGGGCAATATCTATGCCATGGTCGACGAAGACAAGCGCGCCTGGCATGCCGGTGTTTCAAGCTGGATGGGGAGGGACGATGTCAATTCACGCTCTATCGGCATCGAGATTTCAAACCGCGACGGCAAGCCCTACACCAAGGAGCAATTGTTCTCCCTCACCATGCTGGTGAAGGATATCCAGAGCCGCCACGACGTGAAGCCCGAAAATATTGTCGGCCATTCCGATGTCGCGCCTGATCGCAAGCGGGACCCGGGCGAGCATTTTCCGTGGCAAAAACTTTCGCGTCACGATATCGGCCGCTGGCCCGCCCCGACGCTGAAAGATAAATTCAACGCCGCCGCCGTTGCGAAAAACCCGCAAAAACTTTCCGCGCTGTTCCGCGCGGCGGGCTATGGCGTGGACGCTTTCGGCGCAGGCAAGCCGACGCTGGAAGAGCTCGTCACCGCTTTCCACCGCCGCTATGAACCTTCGGCATTTAAGGGCGAAAACGCTTCACCCGGCACGCCGACCGCCGAAACGGTTGCGAAGCTGCGGGCTGTGGCGCGCATGAACCACTTTGCCAACAAGCCCGCCAAGCCCCAAACACCATGATCGTCACCGACGCCCCATCGCCCAATTTAGGCCCGCGCGCGGGCGGCAGGCGTGCGGAGCTTTTGATTTTGCATTACACCGACACGCGCAGCGGTTTTGACGCGCTGAAAATTCTGCAAGACCCCGAGCGTCAGGTGAGTTCGCATTACCTTGTCGACGACAACGGCCAGACCATGCGCCTTGTGCCCGAAGAAATGCGCGCCTGGCACGCAGGCAAATCGTGGTGGGAGGGGGAAACCGATATCAATTCGCGCTCTATCGGCATCGAAATTCAAAACCCCGGCCACCAGTTCGGCTATACCGTTTTCCCCGATGTGCAGATGCGCGCGGTGACGGAGTTGTGCCGCGATATCGTCCAGCGCAATAAAATCCTCGCCTATCATGTGCTCGCCCATTCCGACATCGCGCCCGAGCGCAAGAAAGACCCAGGCGAATTGTTCCCTTGGCAGTCTCTCGCTTCGCAAGGTGTCGGCCTCTGGCCAAAACCTATACTGGAAGACGAAATGGATTTGCCGACCGATGAATCCGGCATCAAGTCGCTGATGACTCGCTTCGGCTATGACCCGAGAGTCGATTTCAAAACCCTTGTCACTGCCTTCCAGCGGCATTTCGAACCGACGGCCTTTGACGAGCCTGAAACCGTCGGCATCCCGTCGGAAAACACCGTGAAACTGATGAAAGCCGTTATCCGCCAACGGCTTGCGCTGCGCCCGCGTGCCTGCTGAATTATTCATAAAACCGCTTGCTTTGCCCCGCCCGAGGGCGTAGTTTCCTACTACCAGAGGGTCGGATGACCGCGTGCGCGCAAGCGCCCGAGGAAAGTCCGGGCTCCATGAAAATACGGTGCCGGTTAACGGCCGGCGGGCGCAAGCCCAGGGAAAGTGCCACAGAGAACATACCGCCGAATCCTGCTTGCAGGATGGCAAGGGTGAAAAGGTGCGGTAAGAGCGCACCGCGACGCTGGCAACAGCGTTGGCAGGGAAAACCCCACCGGGAGCAAGGCCAAATAGGGAAGGCAACGTATGCTTCGAACGCGCCTATGGCGCAGACGGAATATGCAAGGTTCGTTTTCAAACCCGTCTTCCGGGTTGGCTGCTTGAGGCGACAAGAAATTGTTTGCCCAGATGAATGGTCGTCACCGTGCAAGCGGGACAGAACCCGGCTTACAGGCCCTCTGGTATTTTTTTAAAGGCGAAAGAACATCGCACCGACTCCGCAAGTGAAACCTTCCCGCCCGCCCGTCATTGCGGCTTTCGCTGGGAAGACAGGGTTGATAGCGTAAAAATCATTTATTTTCAATATTTTATAGGTGCACACCCGAGCGGTGATAGTGATTGACTCACGCCCCCAGAAGCGGTACATTCTGGAAAATAGTTTAAAGCAAAATCAATTAGTAAGAGGGTGCTATGACCGAAGAAGCCAACCAACACCGCTATATCAGCATGGATGAACGCGAATCCCTCGTGAAGGCGGCGGAAAGCCGCATTCCCGAAAAACTGCTGGAAGTTGACGCGCTGGCCTACAAGGCATGGTCGGGGTTCTTCACGCGCGGCGGGTATGACGCCGCGAGTAAATTTCGCTACGAGATCACCAACCTCCTGCATGACGCGGGCTGGCCGGTGTTCCGCCGCGGAGAAGTCGGCATCTGGCAGCGCGACAGCGGCACGAAGGACGGCACGCCTGCAATTGAGGCTCTCAACTCTTTCGCTGACTCGCTGACCGATCCCGGCGCACGCACCACGCTTGGCGGCCAGAACCTGTCGGCGCAGAAGTATCGCCGTAACGGCATCCCGATGGGCATGAGCTTCGATGACGATTTTGCGGCGGGTATGGATTTCATTACAAAACCTGAAAACATCGCCACGCTTGAAAAAACGGTGAACAGCGCCCTTGAAGCCTTGAAAAAAGAATACGGCGATCCTCTCGTCGTCAAGGACGGCCAGCGCAGCCTGAAACGCGCTTTTGCCGACGCCGCGATGAGCCAGCCGCCGTTATCCTTCCTGAAGGGTCTGCGCGGTACGGAGGCGAAAGCCCGTACCGCCAGCGAAAACAGCCTGATTGCCGTGCTGAAAAAAGACCTGCTGCCGAAGATGCGCCTGTACAACGCGCAGAAGGGCGACCAGTGGGTGCCGGGCTTGGAATTCCAGGGCCGCACCGACGAAGTACTGAAGCAGAAATTCGGCTGGGACATGTCCAACGACAGCGAGAAAACCCGCGCGCTGCGCGAAATGCTGTGGAGCCTTGCCTCGGCGTCGGAACAGCGCACCACGCTGGTCGTTCGCCTCACGCTGCAAGACGGTACATCTCCCCCGAACCCGCACAACCGCGCGGCGAAGGACTTTATCCTTGCGCGTTCCGCTGATATCGCAGCGGCGGCGAAGGAAGTGGCCGAGGGGCTGGACAAGGAACTCGCCTCCCCCGACGGCGTCACCACCCGCTTCGTTGAAATCGCCGACCGCAAAAATAAAAAGCCGGCTGCAACGCCTCCGGCGTAAAGAATAACCGCCTTCGGCAGTACGAGACATGACAAGAAACCCCGGCATCGACCGGGGTTTCTTTTTTGCCGCCCCCTCCCCCGAAGTCCTGAAACGGTTTTCGCTATTCTGTAAAATAAATAGCTTTTTTATTACACTATGTTAACCGTTGATTGACATAGAACACCCCATTTCGTAGGTTTACGGCGTT
>JAYUPV010000457.1:0-2873 GCA_043759865.1 Alphaproteobacteria bacterium
GCTCGCTCCCGTCGCTTTCGACCGGCGACGACGAAGGTGCTGACTGCATAACGTTTTGCGTCATGTAGTTGTTCCCGCCGCGATTGCCGCCATAGCTCGAGCTGCTCCAGTAATAGGAGTTATAGTTTTGCAGGCTGATGTTCAGCGGCTTGCCGAGCTTCATGCCAAGCTTTGATGCCACGGCTTCGGCTTTTTCCTTTGACGCGTCCGCCGCCAGCGCGCGCGCCTTGTCGCGGTGCTTGCGCAGCTCGGTGGTGACGAACTGGATATTATCAATGCGCTTCACGCCCAGCTGCAACGCCTTGGTAATCAGCCCCTCGTATTTGGTCAGGTCTTTCAGGCAGATCTGGATGCCCTTGCGGACGTTGTAATAGGTGATTTCAAGCGGGCTGCACTTGCCCGACAATTCGTCGTCGTAATTGCAGCTGCGGTATTGCGGCTCGACGCTGACGAAATCGGTCTGCACATGCCGCGCCTCGATGCCGAGGGTCTTGGTCGCGTATTCGACAAGCCCCTTTACGGTTTCATCGTTCTTGGTCTTGGTTTCGATCAGGTCGCGGCCACGGTCTTCGGCGGTCAGGGAAATCTGCACCTGGTCGGGCACCACCTTTATCTCGGCCTCGCCCGTCACGGAAATGCTGCGGTCGCGCCAAGGTGCGACGGGTGCTGCGGGCGTGTCTGCAGCTTGGGCAGCGGCTGTTGTCAGGAAAGCGGCGATGATGGCGGTGAAAAGAATTTTTCTCATGAAATGATCCCTCTTTTTGCGAGGATTTACTGTCGCATTGTATTGATATCCTGTCAAAAAACAGTATTTGACATAACTTTACCTTTTGGGTACATTTGCTGGTATTTCAAAATAAGGCGCGAAAGATGGCACGACCGCTTCCCACCGCAAAACCGGCCTTCAACGGCACCCTGCGCCCCGCACGTCCGGAAGACTTGCCTGCTATCGTCCAGATTGAAAACCAGAGCTTCGGCACCGAACGCTGGCCCGCCGAGGCGCTGGGTGATGTGCTGGACTACAGCCTTGAATCCACCGCCACCACGCTGGTCGTCGCCTTTGCCAAGGCCGCCTCCCCCGCTTCTAACGACAACCCCGAACCCGCAGGCTATGGCCTTGGTGAAATGGAAACGCCCACCCAAGGCGTGGTCATGTCGATGGCGGTAGCAAAAAACTTCAGAGGTCAGGGCGTCGGCCGCTTGCTGCTCGACGAAATCGTCGAAAATCTCCGGCAGGCAGGCGCACAGAAAATTGTGCTGCAGGTGGAGTCCTCGAACAAGGTCGCGGTCAGCCTCTATGAAAGCAGCGGTTTCGTATTCGACCACAGCCTGCGCGACTACTATGGCGAAGGCCGCGACGGCAGCCTTATGGTCCGCGACCTCAAAGCCCCCAAGCCCTGATATCTGCCAAATGAAAATCCTCCAATGCGTTTCATCGGGGGATTTTCACTTTAGCGGGTCAGATTAGCGCGCGTCTGTGCCGGGCTTGTATTCGACATAGCGCTTAAATGCATCTTCCACGGCGGGGCGGGCATCATTCCATTCGAGCTGTGAATCGACGCGTGCAATGTTCCAGTTGTTCTGGATGCTCGGTTCAAGGGCGTGGAAATCCCGGCCGTTGCTGGTGCGAGCAGCTTCGATGCCCGATCGGTAAGCGGGTTCATAGAGGGAGAAACCAGAGCCGCGCTTCACATAGGGGCGTGAATTATAGTTTTCTTCCCACCAGACCAGCTGGGTCGGGTTTACTTCTTCGCCGATTGCATGGCCTACATCCGCGCCGATAATGGCGCCGACAGCAGCGCCGATAACGGCACCAATCGGGCCAGCAACAGAGCCCATAGCGGCACCAGCTGCGAGAGTAGCGGAAGCGGCTGCCGCACCGCCAAGTGCCGCACCGACGCCCGTGCCGATGGCTTGCATGCCGGATTCACCCGAGATTGGGTCGCGGTTGGCTTTTTTCTCGTTTTCATACTTAATTTTGTCTTCAGCTTCCGTATCAATGCGTTTGTTCATGACTGTGACCTTTTCTGTTGGTGAATGAGAGCATTTGACCAACGCACAACAGGCATAAGGGTTCCCTTATGCCTGTTAGACGGGCAAATATTCCCACTTTAGGTCCTGATGATGTCGTTCTGGCGGAACAGCCGGTCGATGGAAAATCTCAAATCGCTGGAAACGATGTGCCGGTCCGCAATATCACGGATGAAGCAGCGCATTTCAAATTCCATGCCGGTTGCGTTGAAGTTGTTGAGCAGCACTAGCGGCTCGGGGCGTTTACGCACTTGCTGGTGTTCTGCCGCCGCCTCGGTCAGCAGACGCTTTACGATAGCGGGGTCGCTGGCATGGGCGACGTTGACGGTGATTTCAACACGCACGCTGCGGCCTTCGAGCGTCCAGTTGGTCACGTTCTCGGAAATAAGCTTGGAGTTAGGCACGATGATCGAGCCGGATTGCGGGGTTTCAAGCTCGGTCGCGCGCACGCGGATGCGCCGCACCTGCCCCTGCTCCGTCCCCACCTTAATAAAGTCGCCGACGCGTATCGGGCGCTCGAACAGCAGGATAAGGCCGGACACGAAATTGTTGACGATGGCCTGAAGGCCGAACCCGATACCGACCGACAAAGCACCCGCGACGATGGCAAGCTTCGCCATGTCGAGCCCGAGCGTGCCGAGCGAAGTCAGCAGCGCAATGGTCACACCGCCATAGCCGATAAGCGTATAAACAGCGTCCTGCACGCCCCTGTCCATGTGTGTTTGCGGGAACAGGCGTTTCGACAGGAAAATCTGCAACGCGCGCGTGACAGCGTAAAGCGCGAAGAACACCGCAGCCGCAGCGCCGGCATCGGAGAAATCAAGCTTGATGCTGCCGATGGT
>JAYUPV010000458.1:0-2307 GCA_043759865.1 Alphaproteobacteria bacterium
CCATCTCGCGCGGTAAATAGGGCAGCAGGAAGTGAATGACTTGAGAAACTTTTTTGCGCAGTTCATCGGGGGTATCTAGAATAACAAAAGGATACTATCAGAGCAAATCTTGCTAAAGGATCAAAGGGGTCGAAAGGGGTCGGAGTAAGTTGAAAAATAATGGTGCCACCCGCTTTATGCGGGGATCCAAGAGCGCGTCCATGCGTCATAGGAGGGGGCCGTACGGCATTTTGGATGCCGGAACAAGTGCGGCATGGCGCGTTACATTGAATTTGCTTGTAAATTCCCTCCCCAAACCTGTTGCCACTATAAGATGTATTATGTATAATAACCCCTGATTTACTTCTCAGGGAAAAGCCATGACCGCAGAAACCACACCGCAGCAAAAGGACACCGGCCTCAGCGCCGTTTTCAACGCTGTTGTGCGCGAAACGCTGCAGGATTTCCCCGCGCTGAACGGGCGGTTCATCCTCGTCGATATCGAGGAAGGCCAGCTTTACGGCCTGCCGAACCTCATCGCCACGCGCTTCCCCTCGGTCGACGCGGTGGAGGCTTACCTGAACGAAGGCGCACAAGCAGCAAGCGCCGCCAATACCAGCGTCTCGCGCTTTGACCCCGCACATGACCTGCGCGTTATTTTCTACAACAGCGCGGCGAAGCAGCAGACCTTTGGCGGCGACGATGTTGAAAACACGCTCGGCATCATCGACCACGAAGTCGGCCATCTGGTCGCAGATAATGAAGCGGAAGACACACCCGACGGCGTTTTGCGCTCGGAAACCCGCGCCGACCTGTTCGCCGCCTTGCGCAACATCAAGCGCAGCGGCTCTGCCGCCGGACAAAACGGCAAGGCCGATGCTGAAGCCATCAAGCTGCTCGCCTTCACCCGCGCCTATGCATTGATGGCCGATGGCGGCGCAGACGCGCAGGAACATTTCACCACCCCCGCGCTGCTGGAGCTGGCCGAGACATCGAACACCACGCATCTTGCAGGTCTGAAACCGCAGATGGCGGCGGGTATGGCGGAATTTATGGGGCAGCAATACGCGCCGAAAGCGTCCGAGGCCGCAGAAATCGCGGCGGCGTTCAAGCCCTATCGCGACACGCTTGCGGCTGGCGGCACGCCGGAACAGGCCTTGAAAACCGTCGCCGAAGCAACGCTTGGCAAGAACACCGGCGACGGCACGGCAAAAACGGGCGCGTTCCTGCTCGATTATTATCTGAAAGGCAAAATCAGCATTCATGGCCAGCCGCTAACGCTTGCGGGCGATTACTGGGATGGCGTGAGAGAGCAGCTGAAAGCGCGCGAAACGGCACCTGCTGCGTTTGGCCTTATCATTTTGCCAAAAAACACCGGACTGAAATTATGACGCAGACAGAACTCTCGCAAGTCTTCAACGAATTTGCCGCGCAGTCGCAAAAAGACCACCCGCAGCTGAACGATGAACTGCTGGTACTCGACAGCGACAACGGGACTTTCCACGGCAGTTTCAGCCGCAAGAAGAAATACACCTTTATTTCCAACGAGGATTTCGCGGCCTCGCTGAAACGCGCGGCGGACGACATCGCACAATACGGCTCGCACGCGAACAAAATCAGCTTCACCATGAACGGCGTACCGGGCGTGCGCGCGGGCAGCCTCATCGCCTATTCGCACGAGCGCGACAGCCAAAGGTTGATGGGCGGCGATCACCCCGAACTCTACGCCATGATGTTCACCCTCTACCACGAACTCGGCCACCATGTTGTGAAGGATTCGATGTACACGGGGGAGACGGACGAAGGCCGCAATTTCAGCGAAACAGCAGCGGATATCTACGCCCTCATCCGCATGCGCCAGAAATTCCCCGATGAACAGCCGGGGCTGTTCGAGGCCTATGTCAGCGTCGGGCGCATTATCTCGCTTGCCGAATGGGGCCATACCTCGCACTACACCAATTTTGCGATCGACAAGCTGCGCGAGGTATCGCGCACGGTCGACTTACAGGCTCTCACGCCGCAGCAATCGGCCGAGCTTGCGTGGAACATCGCGGCGCAGAACACCGTTCCCGCCCCCGTGCAGTTCCGCATCAAGGAAGATTTCCGTGCATTCCGCGATGAAGTGACGAAAGACCGCCCCACAGCCATGCAGAACCTTGCCGAAAAGGTGCTCGCCGCCGACAACACCTTCTTCCGCGCGGGCATGCATTATTTCACGCCGCTGTTCATCGGCATTGCGGCGATACCGGATGTCGATTTTTCGACCGACTGGTGGAAAGACATGGGAAAGAAACTTCTCACCCGCGCGCGCGATATCGCTATTGACGG
>JAYUPV010000459.1:0-3031 GCA_043759865.1 Alphaproteobacteria bacterium
CCGCCGACCAGCACGCCATCAACATGTGGCAGGTGCAAAATTTCTTTTGCGTTGCTGCCCTTGACCGAGCCGCCGTAAAGGATGCGCGCCTTGACCGAAGATTTTGCGTGGATATGCGCGTGCATGTTTTTGACATCGTCGCTTGATGCCACCTTGCCCGTGCCGATGGCCCAGACGGGCTCGTAAGCAATGACCGTATTTTCCGGCGTTGCGCTTGCGGGAACCGAGGCCGCAAGCTGTTCGCCCACAACATCATTCGCCTTGCCTGCCGTGCGCTCGGCATCCGTCTCGCCGATGCAGATGATGGCGACAAGCCCTGCGGCCTGCGCCGCCTGCGCCTTGGCGTTAACTCCGGCGCTGGTTTCCTTGTGGTACTGGCGGCGCTCCGAATGGCCGAGAATGACATAGGTGCAGCCGAGGTCTTTCAGCATCGGGGCCGAGATATTGCCCGTGAATGCGCCTGACTCCTTGGCATGGCAATCCTGACCGCCCCATTTGTAAGGCGACTGTCCGCACCACCAGCCAACAGCGGCGATGAGGGTTGCGGGTGGACATAATACCATTTCAAAGGGGAGGGATTTCTGGACCTTAGCGAAAGCGAGAAGCTGGTCGACCCGCTCCTTGCTGTCGGCGTTCAATCCGTTCATCTTCCAGTTACCCACAATCAGTTTTAGCGCCGACATTATTAATTACCCTCTTTTTTGGCCTTAACTCTTGACATCTTGGCTACAAAGCTGTGGATTATCAAGGCATTTTAAACCCTCGGGAGAATATGACAGATGCTAAGGCTCATGCGTACAGGCGCCCAGTCCTGGATTATCAAATTCTTCCTGTTCGGCCTGCTTTTGCTCGCGACCGTCGGCCTTGCCGCCATGGACTATCGCGGCATGTTCTCGAACGGGTTCAAGCCGACGACCGTTGCCGAAGTGGGCGGCGAGAAAATCACCAGCACCGAGTTTGACCAGCTGTTGCAAGGCGCGATGCGCCGCCAGCGCATGAAGCCGGTTGATGCCTACCGCTCCGGCTATCCCGCCGTTTACCTGCAAAACGAAATCAACAGCCGCCTGCTGCGCAACGCCGTGCGCGACTTCGGCATCGTGGTGAGCGAAGAACAGGCCGCGAAACAGGTTCGCGATATTTTGCGCACCTTCCCGCAGGAAGGCGTGACGGAAAAAGAAGCGCTGCAGAACCTGCTCTACAAGCTCGGCGTCAGCGAGCGCCAGCTGCTGGAAAACCAGAAAATAGACATCGCCCTCAATCTGCTCATGCACGCCCTCTCCGTCGGCATCACCGCTCCGGAACAGATGGCGACCGATGCTTTGAAATACCAGGCTGAATCGCGTCGTGGCGAATATTTCACCCTCACGGCGGCCGATGCCGCGAAGTCGGAAAAACCTTCCGACGACGAGCTGAAGGACTATTACAAAAAAATCTCCAGCCGCTACATGCTGCCCGAATACCGCAGCTTTGCGGTGCTGGTGATCGACCCGAAAACCCTCGTCGCCATCAAAGACCCGACCGAAGCGGATCTGCTGGCGCATTACGAGGCGCATAAAGACATGTTCAACCTGCCCGAAACACGCAGCGTATCGCGCCTTGTCGTGGCTGATGCCGCCGATGCGAAGGCGTTTTACGAGGAAGCAAAAACCGCAGGCGACCTGAAAAAAATCGCCGACGCGCACAAGGACAAGGCCACCTTCGTCAAGGCATCAAGCTTTGGCGAAGCGGATGCGCCTGTTGAAATGACCGCAGCATTCAAGGCGGAAGAAGGCGCGGTGCTGGAGCCCGCCGAAACCGCGCTTGGCTGGGTCATTTCCCGCGTCGAAAAAATCGTGCCTCCCCATGCGCGCGAATTTGCCGAGGTGAAGTCCGAAGTGGCACGCGAAATCGAATCCGAACGCACCAACGACAACGCCGAAGCGCTCTACAAGCGCGCGAACGAAATCGACGACATGGCGGCAGGCGGCAAAAACCTCGCCGATATCGCGGCGAGCCTGAGCCTGAAAGAAACCGTCATCGGCAAAACGACAGCCGATGGCACGGGCGCAGATGGCAAGAAAACCGACCCCGGCAAGCTGCCCGTGTTCGACAAAATCCTCGCCGCCGCTTTCCATCAGGAACAGGGCGTCGTCGGCGGCCGTCTTGAAGGCCACGCAGGCGAAATGATCATGGTCGAAGTGAGCAGCATCGACCTCGCGCAGGAACAGCCTTTCGAAAAAGTGCAGGTCGATGTGTTGAAGGCATGGCAGCTCGAAAAAAACTCGGCCGCGCTTGACCAGCTCTCGGCAAAAATCCTCGACCGCCTGAAGCTCGGCGAAGATTTCGACGGCGTGGCGAAAAGCCTCGGCAAGAAAGCCGCGCGCACCGACATGATCCTGCGCAGCGACCACGCGGCGGCGGCGAAAATGGCAAACGGCATGTTCCCCGCCCTGTTCGCGCTCGAAAAAGCAGGGCAAGTGACGGTCGTGGGCGGCGGCGAAAGCGCCACCATCCTGCGCCTTGCCGACCGCACCATCGACGAAAAGCGCGTGCCGAAGCCGGAAGACGTCAAATCCATCCGCACCATGCTCGACAACGCCGTGCAAAAGGACCTGCTGGAAGAATTCCGCCTCAGCCTCGTCGCCAAATACGACGTGAAAATCCACGAGGATGTGCTGAAAGACATGTACAAGGACAAGGCGGAAGATGACGGCCAGAACAGCAACTAGGCCGGCCTCCTTCCTCCGCGCCGCGCATGAGTCCGATGTCGCGGCGATTGCGGCGATCTACGCGCACCACGTCAAAACAGGCACGGCCTCGTTTGAAACCGAAGCTCCCGACGATGCCGAAATGCTGCGCCGTTTCCGCGACATCGCCGCAAAAAACCTTCCCTATCTGGTGGCGGAACAGGACGGCGTTATTGTCGGCTATGCCTATGCAGGCACCTATCGACCCCGCCTCGCCTATCGCTTCACCGTCGAAAACTCAATTTACGTGCATGCCGATTACGCAGGCCACGGCATCGGCTCGCTGCTCATGCCCGCGCTGATTG
>JAYUPV010000460.1:0-2460 GCA_043759865.1 Alphaproteobacteria bacterium
CAACAGCTGCGGGAACAACAGGCGCAACGGGCGCTTCAGGCGCGTCATTATTATTTGCGGCGGGAAGAACGGGTTCCGGCTTCGCATCTTTGATTGCGGCGACGGGAACGACCACAACGGGGTCTTTTTTCACGCCGGTCAGATCGAGAGCGGGCATGGCACCTACTACAGGTTCGACTTTGCTGTCGTTGCTGTTTGCGGCGGCGGGGGTGGTCTTGATGTCATCAATATTGCCAATAGCGGGCTCAACCCTTGCAGGCTTCTTTTCAGGTTCGTTCATGGTTTTCTCCGTAACGAGGTGTGGGGTCTTAACCCGCTTGAAGGGGCGGGCGCCCGATTAACATAAAATATCCTATCAACGATGAGATAAAGCACCATATGGGGGCAGTTCTGTCAAGCGCCCATACCGGAATTGCCAAGAATTTTAAAGGGGATGGGTATTTAAATACCGATGCCGCCCGAAATTTCGTCGAAACCCGTACGGGCCGATCGGTCGGCCAGTATGCGCTGGCATTTCTTCATGCGGTCGCTGGCGGCGTGGGTGAGCGTAAAGGGCAGGATGCCATGGATAATCAGCAGGAAGCAGCAAGCGCCAAGGCGGCTCGCCATGCCCATGGTAAAGAGCAGGTGCTGCCAGTAGCTTTCGCCTGCCTGACGCGGGTGTTCGGTGAAGGCCGAGATGCAAGTGTCTTTAAAGCTTTTCATGTCTGCCGCTGCTGCTGTTTGATGTTCCATGCCGCAAAATTATTCCATTATGCTAAATATTGCAAGGGGCTCTTTGCTGCAAGGATTTTGCACAGATTGACCTGCAATTCTGCATCTGAATCTTCATGGCTTTTTCACGAATCTAGGGCAAACTCGAGGCCTTCAAGAATCCTACTATTTACGGGGCTCCCCATGCGTCACCTGATCCTTGCTCTCGCCTTTGTCCTTGCCATGGGGGGGCAGGCCTACGCCGCCTATGACTCCGCCGCCGCCGCCGATGAAAAAGACCTGCGCATCATCCGCGTCACCCCAACGGGGGAGGACATCGCCTCCGAACGCCAGATCGTCATTACCTTCAACCGCCCCGTCGTGCCGCTCGGACGCATGGAACGCAGCAAGGACGAAATCCCCGTCACGCTCACGCCCGCTGTTGACTGCGAATGGCGCTGGATCAACACCTCGTCGCTCGCCTGCCAGCTGACGGAAAAGGCATCGCTCGACAAATCGACGAAGTATGACCTGAGCATCAAGCCCGGCATCAAGGCCGAAGACGGCGCGACGATTGCAGAAGAATACAAAAGCACCTTCATCACCCAGCGCGCCGATGTCGAATACACTTGGTTCAGCACGTGGAAATCGCCCAGCTCGCCCGTCATCCGACTGACCTTCAACCAGCCGGTCACCCAGTCTTCCGTACAGAAATTCATGTACATACAGGAAGGCGGCAACGTCACGAAGCTTGATGTGAAGCCGGATCCCGACGACCGCCAGGCCCCTTCCATCGTCCCCTTCGGCAAGGGCTGGCTGTTGTTCGGCGAGCAGGAAAAACGCAAGAGTGACGACCAGCTGACCGAAAAAGACGGCGAGCAGGCGCGGCGCATCTGGCTCATCCAGCCGCAGACCGAATTGCCGCTTGAAACGACGGTAACGCTGAAAATCGAGCCGGGCCTGGTTTCCGCCCTCGGGCCCGAGCCGAGCGTGGCGAAGCGCGATGTCGTGGTTTTCGATACATATCCCGAACTTGCCGTGCTGGGCGTGCGCTGCACCGGCAATAACGACCAGGAGATACTGTTCAAGCCGGGCGAGAAGAACGATGGCAAGTGCAACCCCATGGCCGCCGTCAACCTCTCGTTCAGCGCGCCTGTAAAACGCTCGCAGGTGAAGGCGAATTTCTCCTTCACCCCCGCGCTCGGCGCCGCCAGCAAGCAGGACGAGATCTGGGGCGATATGTCGTATGAATATTCCCGCCTCAACAGCCCGCATACCAAGGGCCGGACTTACGATGTGAACCTGCCCTATGGCTTGAAGGCCGCGCAGGAATACACGGCGGCTATAACTTCGCTCGAGCCCGGATTCTTTGAAGGCCTGTGGATATGGAGTCAGGAACTGTTCGGTGATCTGCCGCAAACGCATCTGGAAGACGAATTCGCGCGGCTGTTGATGAAGCCGGTCACCATCACCTTCGCGACAGACCACCGCAAGCCGAATTTCGAGCTCTTGAACCACGAAGCCGTGCTGGAAAAGAATGCCGACAGCGAAGTGCCGCTCTACGTCAACAACCTCGAAAAACTCACCTATAAATATCGCAGCGTCACCGCAGGCGGCGTCGAGGAAAGCAAGCTTCAGGAAACGCCGCTTGAAAAAATCGAGGACGTCCAATACGCCATGCCCTTCGGCATCCGCAAGGCGCTGGATGGCAAGTCAGGCGCGATGTACGGCCATATGGACACCGTGCCTTTTGTCAACAAGGGCAGC
>JAYUPV010000461.1:0-2476 GCA_043759865.1 Alphaproteobacteria bacterium
TCTTCTTCGTTGCCTGCGAATTTCTTCGATATCCATGCCAGCATCTGTGGTACTCCGCTTGAGATGCCGGATGATGGGCGAGGGCTAAAGGGAAGTCAATTCATCTTCGGTGAAAAAGACTTGCCGCAGCCGCAGCCTGCTGCCTCGTTCGGGTTGCGTATCTTGAAAGAGGATTTGACGATGCTGGTCACATAGTCGACCTCCGCCCCCGCCATGAACTGCATGGAGGTGGTGTCGGTCACGAGCACCGCGCCGTTGCGCTCGAAGGTCACATCGTCGGCGTTCAGCTTGTCGTCGAGATCAAGGTCATACTGGAAGCCCGAGCAGCCGCCGCCCAGCACAGTGACGCGGAGCATGAGTTTGGGGTTGCCTTCCTTTTCACGGAGAGCCTTGAGGCGCAAAGCTGCACTCTCCGTCATTGACATATTCGCCGTTACCGGCATTGTTTCGCCTTCCATATATTCTCCTTTTATTCTATCGCATAATATGGTTTAAATCCCTTATAAATCAATAGAATTCCGGCTTTCAACAACCGGGTTCGCGGGGTACAAAATGGCGCGTTCTGCTGCTAAGAAATTGAAATCCTTGGCTGAAATCAAGCCGAAAGACCCTTTGGCAAAATTTCTGGCACCCGACGGCAAGGCGGTTTTTGCCTCTCGTCCCGCTGAAAGCAGGGGCCGGCTCTATAAGGAAAACTCCAGCAAGACCCGTGGCGACTTCGAGCGCGACCGTGACCGCATCATCCATTCCTCGGCCTTCCGCCGCCTGAAATTCAAGACGCAGGTGTTCGTTTACCACGAAGGCGACCATTACCGCACCCGCCTGTCGCACTCCATCGAAGTCGCGCAAGTAGCGCGTTCGCTCGCCCGCCTGCTGCATGTGAATGAAGACCTCGCCGAAACCTGCGCGCTTGCGCACGACCTCGGCCACACGCCCTTCGCCCATGTGGGTGAGGACGCTCTGAGCGAATGCATGAAGCCCTATGGCGGCTTCGACCATAACGACCAGACGCTGCGTGTCGTAACCAAGCTCGAAAAGAAATATCCGAATTTCGACGGCCTGAACCTGACATGGGAATCCCTTGAAGGGTTGGTCAAGCATAACGGCCCACTTTACAAAAAAGGCGAGAAGAAACCGAAACTCGAAATCACCCTCGGCGAAATCACGAAACAATGGGACATGCTGCTGCAGACCTATGCCTCGGTCGAAGCGCAAGCCGCTGGCATTGCCGACGATATCGCCTATAACAGCCATGACCTCGACGATGGGCTGCAGGCAGGCATGTTCTCGCTTGCCGATGTCGAACAGGTTGACTGGGTCGGCGCCATCGCCCATGCAAAACGCAAAAGCTATCCCGGCATTGAAGGCTACCGCCTCGCGCAGGAAGTTGTGCGCGAAGTGATGGGCACGTATGTGATGGATGTGCTGTCGGAGAGCAAGAAACGCATTCTCGCCCTAAACCCGCAAAGCGCAGACGATGTGCGCTACGCCAAGGGCATGGTCGTCGGCATGTCGAACGAGATGCGAAAGAAAGACCGCAGCTTGCGCGATTTCCTCTGGGCGAATTTCTACCGCCACCATCAGGTGAGCCGCGTGCGCCGCAAGGTGTTCTCCGTGGTGCAGGATTTGTTCGAGGTGTTCATGGAACACAAACGCTGCCTGCCGCCCGAATACCTGAAACAGGTGACGAATGTGCCGAAAGGCTGGGATCCGAAAACCTGGCATGCGCGCAGCGTTGCCGATTACATCGCCAGCATGACCGACCGCCTTGCGATACTGGAGCACAAGGAACTGTTTGACGCGTATCAGGTGATCAGGTGAGCAATATCTTTCACGCCTACCAGACGAAGGTGACGGACATTCTCGGCAAGATGGCCGCGAATGGCGATTTGCCCCAAGGTCTCGATCTCAGTCGCGTGAAGGTGGAGCCGCCGAAGGAAGCAGCTCATGGCGACATGGCGACGAATGCCGCGATGGTGTTGTCGAAAGCGGCAGGTAAGAACCCCCGCCAGCTCGGCGAGATACTTGTCGCGAAAATGAAGGAATTGCCGGAGATAAAAGAAGCGTCCATCGCCGGCCCCGGCTTCGTCAATTTCCGCCTCGCCGATACCGAATGGGCGGGTACGCTACGCACCGTTTTGTCCGAAGGCATCCATTACGGCGACAGCAAAATGGGCAAGGGCGAAAAGGTCAACATCGAATACGTTTCCGCCAACCCCACCGGCCCCATGCATGCGGGTCACGTACGCGGCGCGGTTATCGGTGACACGCTGGCGGGCTTGCTGAAAAAAGCGGGCTATGACGTTACCAAGGAATATTATTTTAACGATGCAGGCGCGCAGATTGATGTGCTGACGCAGACGGCCTATTTGCGCTACCGCGAAGCGCTCGGCGAAAACATCGGCGCGATACCCGAGGGCTTGTATCCCGGCGAATACATGAAGGACGTCGCAAACGCGCTTGTCGCGCGCGACGG
>JAYUPV010000462.1:0-2706 GCA_043759865.1 Alphaproteobacteria bacterium
CGTCCTTTGAACAAAATTTACCCCGAACCTTAACAGTTTCATGGATTTATGTCAAATCGGTAAATGGAGGGCTTTTGCTGGATGCCGGAAAAAGCTATGATGAATCAATGATAAAAAAATTACCGAAGCGAAATGACCTTTAATACCAAATTTTCCAATCTCGGCCAGCCGAACCAGATATGGGCGGTTTCGGCCATTCATGGCGAGCTGAACAAGCTGACCGCCATCCACAAGGCCATTTTCGACAAATTCCGCCCCGGCGACCGGCTGGTTTATACCGGCAACTATTTCGGCGGCAGCAACGCCGCCCCTGTCAGAACCCTCGACGAACTGCTCTGCTTCCGCCGCGCGCTGCTGGCAAAACCGGGCGTGGATGCCGAAGACGTCGTTTACCTGCGCGGACGGCAGGAAGAATTGTGGAGCAAGGTCCTGCTGCTGCAATTCGCGCCCAACGCCTCGGAGGTCGTCGACTGGATGGTCGCCAACAATTCGGGCATCGGCAGCATCCTCGAAGCCTATGGCAGCTCGCTTGCCGAACTGCGCCGCGTTTCGCGCGAGGGCATCATGAGCCTGACGCGCTGGTCAAACCTGCTGAAAAGCAGGATCCGCGCACTGCCCGGCCACGAGAAATTCTTTACCGTGCTGCGCCGCGCCGCCTTTACCGAGCTCAAACACAGCAACGACAACCTGCTTTTCGTGCATGCCGGCCTTAACCCCGCGCGGCAGCTGGCCGATCAGGGGGATGAATTCTGGTGGGCCTCCAAGAATTTCAACGGCATGGCCCCCTATGCGCCGTTCAAGTCGGTCGTGCGCGGGCATGACCCTGACCATGGCGGCATCCATATCGGCTCCTCTTCCATCAGCCTTGATGGCGGCTGTGGGCATGGCGGCAAGCTGGTCTGCGCCCAGCTGACCAATACCGGCGAAGTGCTGGGCATCCTCGCAGCTTAAGTGATCCGACGACCACTCCTGTGGGTAACAATCGCGAAAGCTTGATTCCGGCATATCCGGCATCTATTTTTTGCCATAAATAACAGATTTGTATTGCATCGCACAAAAATATTTGTATAGTGATTTCAGTTGTTTAAATTATAAACGGCTCGTTATTTGAGCATCTGTTAACAATATTGCGTTAAGATAATGATAGGGGCAGATCCAGTTAAGAGCGACTGGCGTATAAGTATTATAAGAACGTTAATCAATAGACGCTAATATCTGAACCCGAACACCACAATGACTGTTAGTAAGGCAGAGAGAAAGAAGGTCCTCTATGGCTCATCTTGACGATCCCACGACCCAGCAAGCTAACCTGCGGTATATCCGGCAGGCGATGGATGAACCCATGCTCGAACGCGCGCATGAGCTGAAACTTGCGAACCGCTGGAAAAAGAAAAAAGATGAAAAAGCGCTGCACGAGCTGATCCGCTCCTACACGCGCCTTGTGGTCGCTATTGCCGCGAAATTCAAGAACTATGGCCTGCCCATGGGCGACCTTATCCAGGAAGGCAATATCGGCCTGATGGAAGCAGCGCAGCGTTTCGAACCCGCGCTCGAAAACCGCTTCTCGACCTATGCGACCTGGTGGGTCAAGGCGCAGATACAGGACTATGTGCTGCGCAACTGGTCGATCGTCCGCACCGGCACGACGGCCTCGCAAAAGTCGCTGTTTTTCAACCTCCGCCGCCTGCGCGCTAAAATCGACGGACAGTCGGCGCGCGACTATCTTGATGATGCTTCGGTTGAAGCCATCGCAAAAGAACTCGGTGTCGACAAAAAAGAAGTCACCAAGATGGAAGCCCGCATGAACGGCGGCGACCAATCGCTGAACGCGCCCATCGGCGAAGAAGGCGACAACGAGTGGCAGGACCTGCTGGCCGACGGCACGCCGAACCCCGAGGACGTGGTTATCGGGATGCGCGACAACGCAACCCGCTCGAACTGGCTGAACGCCGCGCTTGGCGAATTGTCGGATCGTGAACGCACGATCATCGAGGAACGCCGCATGAACGATGAGGTGGTCACGCTCGAAGATCTAGGCAAACAGCTTGGCATCTCGAAGGAACGCGTACGCCAACTGGAACAGCGCGCCCTCGACAAACTGAAAGCTTCAATTCTCATAAAAGTGCAGGACGCGGGGCTTGATACCTCGTCTCTCTTCGAGCGCCCCTGAAAAAGGCGTCGGCCGGGCGCGGAAAGTCGCCTTGTGCGGGTCTGAAGTGAATTGCCAAAGCCTTCTTTGCTGTGCTATTTTTTAAGCATGAAAAAGAGCATCTTACATTTCTGTGTTGCCCTCTTTCTGGTCGCTCTGGCGACCGGCGGAGACGCGCCCCTGGCTCTTGCACAAGACGACCTCGAAATCGGCGCGGGTGTCGGCACGCCGGTCAGCCCTGACATCAACCCGTCGACCCGCCATAGCTCTTATATCCCGATTCAAACCAACCCAACGGACATGAAACTCGTCGCCGTTGGCACGGTTAAGGAAGTCATCAAGTCGACCCTCATCAAGCTCGAGGACGGAAAAGTATTCTCGCTCATCAACATGCGCATTCCCCTTCTCTATGACGACCGCGCGCTCGAGCACCTGAGGCAAAATTATATTGGCAAGAAAGTCGGCGTTTACCAGCGGGACTATCCCGGTGTCGGGATACAGGACACGCGCGGCAACCTGACCGGCCATATCGTTACTGACGAGAATGTATGGATGCA
>JAYUPV010000463.1:0-5614 GCA_043759865.1 Alphaproteobacteria bacterium
AATGGTTATATACCCGTCTTCATCCACGCCCACGATATCGCCGGTATCGTACCAGCCCTCATCGGGCGGTTGCAAAATGCCGGGAGCTTCGGCCTTCAAATAACCCATCATCACGTTCGGGCCTTTAATCACCAACCTGCCGACATCGCTGGCGAGACCTTCGACCGCCTCTAGCTTGTGCGTCATGCCGGGCATAAAGCGCCCGACCGAGCCGGGGCGGTTGTGCATGGGGGTGTTGATTGAAATCATGGGCGCAGTTTCGGTCGCGCCATAGCCCTCGAAAATCCGCACGCCGTATTTTTCGGCATAAACGCGACGTGTTTCATCCTTCAACTTTTCCGCGCCCGCAAAAACATAGCGGATGGCGTGGAAGTCGTACGGATGCGCGAAGCGGGCGTAGCCGGACAGGAATGTGTCGGTGCCGAACAAAATGGTCGCATTGGTGTCGTAGATCAATTCCGGCACGATTCTATAGTGCAGCGGCGACGGGTAGTAAAACGCGCGCATGCCCGACAGTATCGGCAGCAGCGTGCCTCCTGTAAGGCCGAAGGAATGGAACATAGGCAGGCAGTTGAAAACGATATCCTTCGGGCCGAAATCGATGCGGCTTGCGGCCTGATAGCGGTTCGACTGGATATTGCGGTGCGACAGCACCACGCCCTTCGGCGTACCTTCGGAGCCGGAGGTAAACAAAATAACCGCCGGATCATGCGGGCTGGCCTTTTGCCGTGTCGTGTCGAGAACTTCGGGAAGATAGCACGCCGTAAAACCCACAACTTTGTCGAATATACTGACATCGCCCGCGAGGTCTTCAAGATACAGGAATGTCACGCCCGCTTCTTCGAGCGCCGTGATGGTCGCGGTCATCTTGCCCATCTCGACAAAGCGGCGGGAGGTGATAACGGTTTTCAAAAGCGCTGTCTTGCACGCGCTCAACACCTGCGCGGGACCGGAGGAGAAATTCAGCATCGCAGGCGCAAGGCGCAGGGCATGAAGCGCGAAGAAAGTGACCGAGGTCGAAACCATGTTCGGCAACAGCACGCCGACAGCGGGGATGGTCGCGCTGGTGTCAATCTTCAGGTGCGGTTTCAGCAGTCGCGCGGTCACAAAAACGCGGCTGATGAAATTGCGGTAGCTGGCAGGCTCGCGCAGCGGGTCTTCGGCAATAATATGTTTCGGCCCGTGCAGGCGCGAAGCACGCATGAGCGAGGTCAAAAGCGGCTGGTCGATGTCGCTGGCGTCAAACACCATGCCCGACATCATGTCGTAAAGCTGTGCTGCGGCCAGCTGGCGGCGGCGGCGGCCCAGCACCTCGGCCGGCAGCGTGAAATCACGCGGGGGGAGTATTGTTAAAGTGATTTTGGGGAAGCGGTGCAGGTTCGCCTTGCCCTTCAGCCGCGAAAACGGCGTGTATTGCGCGCCGTCAATACGAATGGGCAGCACCTTTGCCTTGGCGCGGTCTGCTATCAGCCCCGGGCCTTCATAGACCTTCATGAGCGACCCTGTGACGGAAATGCGCCCCTCGGGGAAGATCATGCCGATTTTTCCGCTTTTCACCACATCGACGAGGCCTTTGATGGCCATCGGATTGGTCGGGTCAACCGGATAAGCATCGACCATTTTCAGCAACGGTTTCATCCACCACGCGCGGGCGATGTGGGTGTTGACGGCGAAGGTGATTTTCTCGGGCAGGTAAGCGGCGATCAGCGCGGCGTCGAGGAACGAGGTATGGTTGGCGATGATCAGAATACGGTCGCCTGCTTTCTCGAAATTTTCAAGGCCGCGCACTTCCACCTTGTACGCCCAGCCGAAAACGCTGCGCATGATGGAGCGGAAAAGCGCGTCGGGCAGCAGCTGCGCGATATAGGCGGCGACAAGAATGTTCAAAAGGGCCATGAACAGGAATATCTGCGGTATCGAGCAGCCCGCTTTCAACAACACCACACCCGCAATGCTGGATGCCGCCATGAACAGCGCGTTCATGATGTTCATGCCCGCGATAAGACGGGCAAGATGCGCGGTTTCGGTGTTTTTCTGCACAATAGCGTAAAGCGGCACAACAAAAATTCCGCCGCAGACGGCGATGACAAACAGGTCAGCCAGCACGCGCCAGCTGGCGGGGCTGGAGGCGTAATCCCAAGCGGTCAGCAAAGCGCCCGAGGATACGCCGCCGTTATGTGTGGCAAAAAACAGGTCAACGCCGAAAGCCGCCATGCCGATAGCGGCCAGCGGCACGTAAGTCGGCTGTACCATGCCTTTCAAGAGCTTGTTGCACAAAATCGAACCCACGCCGATGCCGATGGAGAACAGGGTCAGGAGCAGCGTCACCACGCTCTCGTCGCCGCCGAGAAAGTCCTTGGCGAAAGTGGGCAGCTGCGTCAGGTAAGTCGCCCCCGCAAACCAGAACCACGAGATTGCGAGAATGCAGCGGTAGACGCCGGTGTTTTCCTGCGTGGTGCGCATGGTTTTCTTGGTTTCATCCCAGAAATTCGTATTGATCACGATTTCGGGAGAAGGACCGGGTGCTGCCGGAATGAACCGGCTGGCAAGGTAGCCGAGCGCCGCGACAGCAACGCAGGCGACAGCGATAATTTCCTGCCCCAGTTCCTTGTGCATCACAAGCACGCCGCCGAGGATAGTGCCGAGCAGGATGGCGAGGAAAGTGCCCGCCTCTACATACGCATTGCCCGCCAGCAGGTCGCCGCCGTCGAGATGTTGCGGCAGAATGGCGTATTTGACCGGCCCGAACACGGTGGAATGCAGCCCCATGCAGAACAGCACGACGAACAGCAGGAAAACACTGGGCGCGAGAAAGCCGATGGCGGCGACCGCCATGATGGCAATTTCGGCAATTTTCACGATACGCGCGATCTGCGCCCGATCGATTTTATCGGCGAACTGCCCCGCCGTCGCCGAGAACAGGAAGAACGGCAGGATAAAAACCCCCGCCGACAGCGTGACCAGTATTTGCGGCTGGATGGAGGAATGCTCGGCGAAGCGGAATGTGATCAGCATCACCATCGCGGTCTTGAACAGGTTGTCGTTGAACGCGCCAAGGAACTGCGTCATGAACAGCGGAAAAAACCGCCGGGATTTTAGGATAGACATGCACACCTCTATAAAAACTTCCCCCGCCATGCGGCGGGGGAAGGACTTTTCGATTATTTCTCGAAATTCTCCGCAACATAGTTATTCAGCAGCCGGACACCGAAGGCCGATGCGCCCTTCGGCACGCCGGTGCGCTCTTTCGCGCTCCAGGCGACACCTGCGATATCAAGATGCGCCCATTTGACACCGTCCTTGATGAACCGTTTCAGGAAATGCGCACCGATGGCAGAGCCTGCATCCCTGCCGCCGGAAATGTTCTTGATATCGGCGGCGGGGCTGTCGAGTGCTTTGTCCCACACGTCGTTGAGGGGCATGCGCCACAGCTCCTCGCCCGTTTCCTTGCCGGCTGCAACCAAGTCACCCGCAAGCCCGTCGTCGTTCGAGAACACGGCTGCATATTCATGACCAAGCGCGATAATGACCGCGCCTGTCAGCGTGGCAAGATCAACGATATGCGTGGGCGCAAATTCTTCCTGCGCGTACCAGAGCGCATCGCACAGGATAAGCCTGCCTTCGGCATCGGTGTTCAGAATTTCAACCGTCTGGCCGGACATCGAAGTCACGATATCGGAAGGACGGCAGGCATTACCCGAGGGCATGTTTTCGGCAAGCGCGACCACGCCGACCACGTTCACTTTCGCGCCGCGCGAGGCGAGCGCCTTCATGAGGCCGGTAACGGCGGCGGCACCCGCCATATCCCATTTCATGTCTTCCATGCCGGGGCCGGGCTTCAGCGAAATGCCGCCGGTGTCAAACGTCACGCCCTTGCCGACGAAGCAGATGTTTTCCTGTTTCTTGCCGCCGCCGTAATATTCCATGGTCACAAGTTTCGGCTCGCGTGCGCTGCCTTGGCCCACGGCTTCCAGCGCGCCCATGCCGAGCTTCTGGATTTCTTTCATGCCGAGCGTCTTGACCTTCACGCCGAGCGGGGCGAGTTCTTTTTTGATGATGTCGGCAAAGCTGGCGGGATAAAGATGGTTCGGCGTTTCCGAGACGAGGTCACGGGCAAGATAAACCGCCTTGGCGATTTTTTCGGCCTCGGCGAAAATCTTTTTCGCCTTCTGCGGTTCATCGCAGGTGAAGGTGATGGATTTCAGCGTGGGTTTTTTGTCTTTGGGTTCTTTCGTCAGGTACTTGTCGAAGCGGTAGGAATTGAGCAGAGCGCCCGAGGCCATGCGCGCCGCCGCTTCATGCCCGTCGAAATCCTTGAACTTCAGACCGTCGGTGCAAAACGCCATTTCGGCGGAGGCGGCTTTTTTCTGGTTCAGCACACCGGTGAGGGCGGAGCCGAGCTTTTCAAAGTCCTGCGGTTTCAGCGCATCGGGCTTGCCGACACCGAGGATAACGATGTGCTGGTGGGGCATGCCGTCAGGCCCCGGCAGAACCAGCACCTGCGCCTTCTTGCCCTCGAAATGCTCGGCCGCGATAGCGCGTTTCAGCGCGCCGTGGGTTTTCTTGTCCGCCCATTTGCCGGGTTCCAGCAATTTGCCGCCTTCGGCTGCGAAAGCCACGAAAGCGTCGGTTTTGGTTGATTTCGAGTCGAAGGATATTTTCATGGCGGACCTATTTTTCTTCCTTTTTGCGGCGGGAACAGCTAAAAAACCTTAGAGGACAAATATAAAGGGGAGGTCGCGCTTATGCCACCCCAAGATTTGGAACCCATGCTCGTAACCCGCTACCTTATGAAGAACCTGCTAAGCGCGATGGTATTTGTCGCGGTCGTACTGGCTATGGTGGTGTTGCTGACGCAATCGCTTAAGATTCTGGAACTGGTGGCCAATGCCGACGCGTCGCCAGGCATGTACCTGAAGCTGGTCAGCCTGACCTTGCCGAAGTTTCTGGAAACCATTTTACCTGTATCTCTGGTCACGGCGGTTTTGTTCACCTACAACCGCTTTATTATGGATAATGAGTTGATTGTCCTGCGCTCCTGCGGTTTCGACCAGCATGCCCTCGCCCGCCCCGCCATCACCCTTGCCGCCGTCACGACGCTTGTCATGCTGCTGCTGACCACATGGCTGACGCCCATTTGCTACGGCGAAATGAAGTCGTTACGCCTGACGGTGATGGCGCGCTATTCGGCGCTGCTCCTGCGCGAGGGGGTGTTCAACACCTTCGGCAAGGACCTGACGGTCTATATCCGCACACGCGGGCAAGACGGCGACCTGACCGGCATCGTCATCCACGACACCCGCGACAAGAAAAAACCGCCCGTCACCACCACGGCGAAGCGCGGCAAGCTGGTCATGAGCGGCGATATCCCCAACATCATCGTCGAGGACGGCATGCGCCAGCAGCTCGACACTTCCAGCAACACCGTGTCGCGGCTTTATTTTTCGAGTTACAAAATCGAAATCAACTCGCTTGATTCCGGCCCGCGCGCCCGCGCCCGCGACTACAGCGAACGCACCCTGCCCGAACTGTTGCGCCCCGACATGAATTCGAAATACGACCGCGACAACCGCGAGGTGTTTCTTGCCGAGGCGCATGCCGACCTGTCGCGCCC
>JAYUPV010000464.1:0-2043 GCA_043759865.1 Alphaproteobacteria bacterium
CTCGAAATACCTGAGCGGCGATTACCGCTTCCAGATGGACAACAGCAACCTCGTCATTCACCGCCATGAATTCCAGGCGACGGTCGGTAATGACATGGTCAAGGTCAACGGCAAATACATCTTCATCGACCCCACGGCCGGCACAGGCTTCACCGAATCGCGCGAACAGGCGCTGCTCGACGGTACCTACCGCTTCCGCCCCAACTGGTGGCTGAACGCAAGCGCGCTTGCCGACTTCGGCGAAGAGCCGGGCTTCCGCAAGGCGGCGCTTGGCATCAATTACGCCGACGAGTGCTTCTCATTTTCATTGCAGGGCGCGCGCAGTCTTGTCAACGAGGCCTCGGGAGAAAACGGCACGGTATTGATGATGCGGGTGGGCTTGAAGAATCTCGGCGAGTTCAGCGCGCCCGACATCCAGTTGAAAAAAGGCGAGGAGCAGGAGTGATACAGACATGAATTTCGGTGCTTATGAATTCGGTGGCGGGTCGTCAAAGCGGCGCAACGCGCAGCGCAACAGGCGCCTCGGCATTATTTTGTTCTTCATCGCCTGCCTGTGCGGTGTTTGCTATTGGTGGGGCGGCGAGCGCGAACGCACCAGTCAGGTCGCCTATAAGGAACAGGCGACTAAGCTGCAGGACGAACGCGAAAAACTCGACCAGACCATCACCGAGCTGCGCTCCGAAGTGCAATCAACCGTGGTGCGTTACCAGCAGCTTGAAGAAAAATACAAACAGGAAGTGCCGCAGGGCGTCTATGGCCAGCTGACCGCGCTTTTGAAAAAGCAGCTCGACGGCGGCATCAAGCCCGAGCGTCTCTCGCTCGCAATCGAATCCGCCCGCCCGCCCAAGAACTGCACCGAACCCGCCGTGAAACGCTTTGTGGTCAAGACGCCCGTCTATAGCGGCCCGCAGGGCGCGGTTGCGTTCGGCAACGGCGTGGTGACGGTGGCAGGCGATGGTGCTGCCTCGGTCAACGCGACCGGCAATGTCGAAGCGTGGTACGACCCCGGCAAAAAAGTGAAAATTACCTTCACCGAAATCGGCGGCAAGCAGACGGTCAAGGAAGGCCTGCTGCCCGTGCAGCACTCCCTCGTCGTCGGCAACAAGGAATACCGCTTTACCGTCGCGGCGGGCGAGCGCTCGTTCATGAGCGTCACGTCGGACAGTTGCGATTATCCCTGACGGTTAGTGCTTGGTTTCGACAGCCTCGATAATCACATCGGGGCAGTCGGCGAAAAAGCTGTCAACGCCCCAGCGCACCAGCTCGCGCGCTTTTTCGGGGTTGTTGATGGTGTAGGCCATCAGCGGCTTTTGCAGCTCGATATATTCTTCCACCAGATCGCGCGTCACCTTGTTGCCGTTGATGTTGATGGTGGCCACTTCGAGGAACTCGGCCAGTTCTTTCCAGTTGTCCATATGTTCGTCCATCAAAAAACCGCGCGGCCAGTCGGGCATCATGTCATAGGCGGTCTCTAAACTGACTTGCGAGAAGCTTGAAACCAGCGGCGGCGGCTGGTCATCGGGCCAGATGCGCGTTGCGACATCAAGCATGACTTCGGCTGTTTCGACTTCAAAGCCGGGGCAGGGCTTGATTTCAAGGTTCACGCCCATGCCGCGCTCCAACACGGTGTTCAACAGCTCTTCCAGCGTCGGAATTTTCTCTCCGAGGAAGCTTTCGCCGTACCACGACCCCGCATCCATTTCGCGCAGCTCGGCGAGCGTAAAGTCTTTCACGAGGCCGTTGACGCCGGTGCAGCGCTCGAGCTCCTCGTCATGGAAAATAATCGCCTCGCCGTCCTTCGACAGTTTCACGTCGACCTCGACCCATTGCACGCCAAGGTCGGCGGCGGCATGGATGCTTGAGAGCGTATTTTCCGGCGCATAAGCCTTCGCGCCGCGATGGCCGATGACTTTGGGGATGACGAGGGAGGTCATGTTTTCCTCAAACGATGAATGATGATGACAAACTATAGCGCAAGAACCGAAAAAAAGAAGGCCGGTTTTGCACCGGCCTTCTTTTTATTCTTTCGGCGTAGGGCTTACG
>JAYUPV010000465.1:0-7922 GCA_043759865.1 Alphaproteobacteria bacterium
AGTGCGCGAAGCGCTGATGGGCGGCTTTGCAGGCTCGAAGGTGCTGGAAATTCACGGCAACCGCATGCTGAGCAACGATTTCAAGCCCGGCTTCAAGGCGAAACTGCATCGCAAGGATATGGGCATTGTCATGGAGACGGCGAAAAAGGCCGGCCTTGCGCTGCCGGCCGCGACGATAGCGACGCTGCACATGGACGCTGTGCTTAAAAACGGCGACGGCGAGCTTGATAGCTCCGCGATTTTTAAAGTCCTGAAAAAGGGCTGAGACGGTTTCCCCTCGTCCTGTTACGGGGACGAGGGGATCTTTTTACACACCGTCTATTAATTTATTTTTTTGCACGTGCGACATGCTGAAAAGAAAAGTAGCGCCCCGTGTCCAGCGTCGTCCAGGACTGCCGGCAAGGGGAGCGGTACGGAAGAAGACCGCTGCAACATGTGTTGCCGCTATTGAAACCGGAAAATAAAAAGCAAAAGCGCGCGCGATGATGGCGGCGGCTGGGGATGGGAAGTGTGATGATTTTACGCTCGATTCCATGACGTACCTTTTGCTGCATCAAGTAACAAAGGCCGTTTCCACCACGTTATAACCGGCAGAAGAGAACGAGCGAAAATCGTTCTGCCGTAGCACGGGGCTTGGCTTATTTTATACCATAAGGGTATGGTTTATGTCAAATTTTATTGCAAAAACCCTGCACTTTACGTGGTTTTATGAGGGTACCGCCGCGAATCGTTTTGCCGTCAGCGGCGCCGTTCCATCACCACGCCGACGCAGCCAACGCCTGTCAGCAGGTCCTTGCGCGGGGCATAGGCACCGATTTTTTCGATGGTTACTTTCATCGAAACGGCGCGTTTGTCTTTGTGCGCTTCGTCCAGTATCGCGTCGGCCAGCGTTTCGATCAGGTCGAAATGGCCGCTGTTGACGGTGTCTTTCACCATCGCCACCATGTCGCCGTAGGAAATAAGGTCGGCAATGGTTTCATCCGTGCCGCGCCCGTGCTTGCGCTTGCAGGTGATTTCAAGGGTGATGTTGAGCCGCGTTTTCTTGCGGCGCTCGGGAGCGAAAATGCCCACCCGCGCCATGATGTCGACATCGCGCACGAAAAGCGTGCATTTGTTTTTTGCCATTTTATTTCTCCCTGTTTATCGCAGTTTCACTGCGCTTTGTTTATCTCGTCGAGCGCGCCCTGAAGAATATGCGCGGCGGCAAGCTGGTCGATTTTTTCATCGCGCTTTTTGCGCTTCATGCCGAGGTCGTCGATCATCTGCTGCTCGACCGCAAAACTTGAAAGACGCTCGTCGAAAAAAGCGATGAGGGGGTCGAAGCCGAAAGCGGCTTTGGCGTTCAAAAGGTTCTGGCCGAAGCTGCGGACTGATTCACAGCGCTTGCCCTCGCTGTCATCCATGTTTATGGGAAGGCCAATGACGAATCCGCGCACGGAATACTCGGCGCATAGGGCCATGAGATCTTTTAAATTTTCCGTAAACTTTTTCCCGCGCAGCGTCCTGAACGGGGTGGAGATGGTCAGCTCGGGGTTTGAAAAGGCCAAACCCAGCGTCTTTTCGCCATGATCCATGCCCAAAAGCCTTGTTTTGGGGGGCAAAAGTCGTCTCAGTTCTTTAATTGGGACAATCGGCATGCTAATTTCTTTAACGATATTATTTAAATAAGGAACGGTGTGATGTCCATTGATAAAAACACGGTCACCAAAATCGCGCGGCTCGCCCGCATCAAGGTCACCGAGGACGAAAAAGACGTTTTGAGCCGCGAACTGTCCTCCATCATGAAAATGATCGAGGAACTGGGCAAGGTCAACACCGACGGCGTCGAGCCTCTCACCTCCGTCGTCCAGATGCAGCTTTACGAGCGCGAGGACAAAGTTACCGACGGCGGCATGCAGGAAAAAATCCTCACCAACGCGCCCGAACAAACCGCGGGCTTTTTCGTCGTCCCGAAAGTGGTGGAATAAAATGAGCAACCTTACCAATCTCACCATCCGCAAGGCCCTCGACGGCCTGAAGAAAAAAGAATTCACAGCAACCGAGCTGGTCGACGCGCATATCAAGGCGTCCGAAAGCGCGCGGCACCTGAATTGCTACATCACCGAAACTTTCGATACCGCCCGCGAACAGGCGAAGGCCGCCGATGCGCGCTATGCCAAGGGCGGGGCGCTGCCGCTGGATGGCATTCCCATCGCCATGAAAGACCTGTTCTGCACCGAAGGCGTGCAGACCACGGCGGCGAGCAAGATTTTAAAAGGCTTCAAGCCGCCCTATGAATCGACTGTGTCGGGCAACCTCAAAAAAGACGGTACCATCACGCTCGGCAAGGCAAACCTTGATGAATTCGCGATGGGTTCCTCGAACACCACTTCGGGCTACGGCAATGTCATCAACCCGTGGAAACGCAAAGGGGACAACAAAGACCTCGTTCCCGGGGGCTCTTCCGGTGGTTCTGCTGCTGCTGTTGCAGCTAGAATTGCAATGGGCGCGACGGGAACGGATACCGGCGGGTCGATCCGCCAGCCTGCCGCTTTCTGCGGCATCACGGGCATCAAGCCGACTTACGGACGCTGCTCCCGCTGGGGGATTGTGGCATTTGCTTCTTCGCTCGATCAGGCGGGGCCGTTCGGCAAAAACACCGAAGACTGCGCGTTGCTGCTCGGCTCCATGGCGGGCTGGGATGCGAAAGACAGCACCTCCGTCAATCGTCCCGTGCCCGACTACACCGCGCTTATCAATAATGGCGTGAAGGGCTTGAAAGTCGGCGTGCCGAAAGAATACCGCATCGACGGCACCAGCGAAGAAATCCTGAAAATGTGGGATCAGGGCATTGCGATGCTGAAAGACGCCGGCGCAGAAATTGTCGATGTCTCGCTGCCGCACACACCCTTTGCGCTGCAAACCTATTACGTGATTGCTCCCGCCGAATGTTCGTCCAACCTCGCGCGTTACGACGGCGTGCGTTTCGGCGCGCGGGTCGAGGGCGACAACCTTATCGACACCTACGAAAAAACCCGCGCCGCAGGTTTCGGCAGCGAAGTCCGCCGCCGTATTCTTATCGGCACTTACGTTCTTTCCGCCGGTTATTATGATGCGTATTACAACAAGGCACGCAAGGTGCGTAAACTTATCTGGCAGGATTTCATCAACGCCTACCAGAAATGCGACGTGCTGCTGACCCCGACCGCGCCCACGCCGGCATTTGCGATTGGCGAAAACACGCAAGACCCCGTGACCATGTATTTGAACGACGTGTTCACCATTCCGGCCTCGATGGCGGGAATGCCGGGTATGGCGCTGCCGATTGGGCTGTCGAATGACGGTCTGCCGCTCGGGTTGCAAATCATCGGCAAGCCGTTCGAGGAAGAAACCATGTTCCGCGTGTCGCAGGCGCTGGAAAAAGCGGCGAACTTTACCGCCGTGCCGCAAAACTTCGTCAAAGCCGCATAAGGTAAAAAACCATGAGCTATATTCTCAAAGGCGAAACGGGCGACTGGGAAACGGTGATCGGGCTTGAAATCCACGCGCAGGTGCTGACCAAGTCGAAATTGTTCTCCGGCGCGTCGGCAGATTTCGGCGCTGCGCCGAACACGCAAGTCAGTCCCGTCGATGCGGGCATGCCGGGCATGCTGCCGGTTATCAACAAGGAATGCGTGACCAAGGCGGTTCTCACCGGCCTCGGGTTGAACGCCGCCATCAACAAGGTGTCGGTTTTCGAGCGCAAAAACTATTTCTACCCCGACCTGCCCCAAGGCTACCAGATTTCGCAGTACCAGTACCCGATTGTGGGCAACGGCGAAATCGAGATCGACCTTGCCGACGGCACGGTCAAAAAAATCGGCATCGAACGTTTGCATCTTGAACAGGACGCAGGGAAAAGCCTGCACGACCAGCACCCGTCGAAAAGCTTTGTCGACCTCAACCGCAGCGGCAACCCGCTGATGGAAATTGTGTCGAAGCCCGATATGCGTAGCCCCGAAGAGGCGGGCGCGTATGTCACGAAAATACGCGCTATCGTGCGTTATCTCGAGACTTGTGACGGGAATATGGACGAAGGTTCGATGCGCTGCGACGTCAACGTGTCGGTACGCAAACCGGGCGCCGAGCTTGGCACGCGCTGCGAGATCAAGAACGTGAACTCGGTGCGCTTCGTGCAGCAGGCGATTGAATACGAAGCCCGCCGGCAGATCGAAGTTATCGAAGCAGGCGGAAAAATTGTGCAGGAAACGCGGTTGTTCGACACCAAGAACGGCACGACCCGCACCATGCGGTCAAAAGAAGACGCGCATGACTACCGCTATTTCCCCGACCCCGACCTGCTGCCGCTGGTGGTGAATGATAATTTTATCGCCGATATAAAAAGAACCATGCCCGAGCTGCCGGATGCGAAAAAGTACCGCTTCATGAAAGACCTCGGCCTGTCGGTTCAGGATGCAAGCGTGCTGGTATCGGAGAAAGAACGCTCCGAATATTTCGAGCTTGCCGCAAAAGGCCGCGATGCGAAACTCGTCGCCAACTGGCTGACGACCGAACTGCTTGGCGCGCTGCACAAGGCGGAAAAAGAACTGAAGGACAGCCCCGTTGCGGCAGCGCAGCTGGGCGACCTCGTGGGGCTTATTTCCGACAACACCATTTCGGGCCGTATCGCGAAAGAGGTTTTTGCGGAAATGTTCGGCACCTCGAAAAACGCCGCCGACATCGTCGAAGCGCGGGGGTTGAAACAGGTGACGGATACCGGGGCGATTGAAAAAGTCGTGGCCGAGGTGCTGGCCGAAAACCCCGAAAAAATCGCCGAATACAAGGGCGGCAAGGACAAGCTGTTCGGGTTCTTCGTCGGTGCGATCATGAAGAAATCGGGCGGCAAGGCCAATCCCGGCATCGTCAACGATCTCCTCAAGAAAAAGCTGGAGGAATAAAATGCCCACAACCAAAGGCCCCGCACAGGGCGCGACGACCGTGCTGAAAATCTCGAACGAAGGCGCGAAGCGGTTTTTCGTGGGGCTCTCGTGGAACCCTGCCGGGCAGGTCGGCCAGAAAATCGAGCTCGCCAAAGGGCCCGACAAGGACATTATCAGCAAAATCGCCCATGTTCTTTTCGCGCCGTTCGAGTTCCTGCGCGTTGGCGTGCTTGCCAGCTCGAACCTTGTGGTCGAGGCGGCGGCGCAATCGGTGCGTACCAAGGACGACGACATGAAGGGGCGCGACAAAAAATCCGCCGCCTATGACCTTGACCTCGACTGCTATATTTTCGGCAAGGACAAAAACTTCCTCCGCCTTGTCGGCACGGAAGACGCAGCCCTCATCGACCCCAGCAAGAGAATCTACCACACCGGCGAAGACCAGGGCGGCTCGGCCGGCCCCGATGACGAACAGGTTTTTGTCGAGACAAAAGGCTTGCCCGAAGAATATTACCATCTCTATTTCGTGGTGAAGTGCGACAGCAAATACCACTTCGCCCAGTACGACACCCCGCATGTGCGCTTGGTCGACAGCAAGTCGGGCGAGAGCCAGCTGGAATGCAATCTCGGCCCCGTCGGCGGTGACAAAACGGATCTGACTGGCGCAGGTATGTATAATTACCTTTTCTGCCATGTCTGGCGCGAGGGCGATGGCTGGAAATTCGCCAACGTCGACCGTTTCCTCGATGAAAACATTAACTGGGAAAGCGATCTTCCCGGCCTCGCCGCCTGACCGATGCAGAGTGATGCCTCCATTTCCGTTTCCCACTTCGCCAGTAAGGGGCCTTCGCAGCCGCTGGTGATCTCGCCGGAAGGCGAGCGCCGCTTTGTGGTGGGCCTGTCATGGGGCGCGCGCGAGTTCAAGGATATGGACATCCATGTGCCGCATCTGCGCGATGAAAACGGGCATTACGACCTTTTCTATTTCTTCAAACTGCCCTTTCATTTCTTCCGCATTCTCGTCATGGCCGTCCTTAAACATGCGGCACCCGGCCTTTACCAGCGCGGCGTGGTCGATTACGAGGCGCGCAAACGGGGCATCGCCGATGGCGGGCGCTATGACCTCGATCTTTCCTGCTATGTGTTCGATGCGAACATGAATCTGCAATGTGTCATCGGGCCGGAAGAGGGGCATTATTCCGATGCTTCCAAAAAAGTTTATCACTCGGGCGACGACCTCCACGGCTCGGCCTCGGCGGCCGATGACGAGCAGGCTTTTGTCGAAACGAAGGCGCTGCCGGAAAATTACGAACATTTCTTTTTCGTGGTGGAAACCGACGGGCGTTACAGTCTTGAAGAAACGCCGCATGCCCATGTGCGCCTCGCTGACAGCCGCACCAACAAGGACGCGCTTAAAAAAGAAATCACACCCGAAAAAGTGACCGGACTTTTGTCGCATGGTTATGTGTTCTGCCATGTGTTCCGTGAAAGCACCGGCTGGGCCTTCCGCGATGTCAGCGAATACCACGGCTTCCACGCGGATTGGGTGAGGGTGTTGAAAAACCTCTCGAAACGCGCATGACGGGGCTGGTCGTTTTCGATGTCGACGGCACTTTCCTCGACAGCTACGGCTTGTTCGAGGCGGTGCTGGGGCATTACTCCAAAGAAAAGAACCTGCCCGAGCCGTCTTACGAAGCGATACGCCACGGTTATGCCGACAGCGACGGGCATGATTTTAAATGGGGCGTTTCGAAAGAAGAGCAGCTCAAACACCTTATCGCCGCCTTCAACCGCATGGATGAATGGTCGGTTTCCGGCGACCCATCGCGCACGCCTGCGCTGTTTGCCGGCGTGGAAGAAGCGTTGATTCAGTTGCGTGACATGGGTCATACGCTCGCCATCGTAACCTCGAAAAGCGAAGCGCCGCTTTTGCACCTGCTGGAATACCACAAGGTCGGCAATCTGTTCGCGGCCCGCCGTACATGGGACGACATCGTACGTCGTGGGGAAAAAGAGAAGCCCGAACCCGACATGCTGCTCTCGGTCATGAAGGAGCTTGATTTCGCGCCCGACCGTACCGTTATGGTTGGCGACACATCGATGGACGTGAAAATGGGACGCAGGGCAGGCACGCATACAATTGGCGTGGCCTGGGGCATGCACCCGATCGCGCATCTGGAAGACGCGGGCGCGCACCACATCGTGGACGAGCATTTCCGCACCGTCCCGCAAAAAGTAAAAGAGATATTGAAGTAACAGGCTTACCCGTGACTTGGCGGGTGGCGGCGCTGGTCGGAGCGGCTGTGCTGTACTGCGCCTGTCACTTCTTCGGCTTTTTCGACGAAAGGCAGGCTGCGGATTTTGGCGATCACGGCGTCGCTTGATTCGATGGTCGTCTTGCGCTCGTCCGCCGCAAGGGCGCTCGCGCCGGTTTGCGCGGTCAGGTTCGCGGTGGAGAGGAAATCAAGCAGCTGCCGGTGGCAGTCGCGCGCATGGCGCATGAAACGATGAAAGTTCAGGCTTTTGGCAGGGCCGGTTTCTTCGGAAACGAGGCTGGAGGGTAGATTGTAAACGATTTCAAATGTTTTCAACGGAACGGGCGTGTTCAACGAATTCTCCAGCGGTTGTTGACGGGAAACTTTATCTCGAGCGCCGGCGGGCCTTATCTTGACGGCCTCCGGCCGTTGCGGCGCGAAGCGGGGATAGCCTTGCCGCCTTCGGGTTTTTCAACGTACTGCACGCCTTCGACTTTTTTTACCTTGGCGGCGAATTTTTCGGGGGCGTTCATGAAGAAGATGCCGACCTTGTTCAGGCTACCGTCATCGAGCTTGATGCGGACCATGCGGTCATAGCCTTCTTCGCGCGCCAACTCGCGGATGCGGGCGGCGGTTTCGGAAATGTCGTCGGCGAAATCCGTCTTGCGGGAATATTTCGGGCGCACGCTCACCGTATAAAGGTAGCTCTTCGCCTTGTCGTTGAATTCCTTTTTAGCCATTTTTTCCAAAGCCTGATTTCAAAATCACT
>JAYUPV010000466.1:0-2582 GCA_043759865.1 Alphaproteobacteria bacterium
TGGGGAGTCCTTAGAGGGGAGAATGTAATTCTCCCCCCTAAGTGCAAGTGAAAGCCTCGCTTGAACGAAGCATAATTAAAAAGGAAGTATATCTCGCCAACAACGAGAATACTGGTCGGGACGGAAGGATTTGAACCTTCGACCCCTTGCACCCCATGCAAGTGCGCTACCAGGCTGCGCTACAGTCCGACTTCTGGTGGAATGCTTATATCAAAGTAACCATAAGAGAGGCAATGGTTATCTTTGAGAAAACGGGATTAATTTTCGCTTTCAATAGCTTACGGGCGGCTTACGCGGCTGCTTTTCCCTTGGAAAGGCTGACAGGCGCGGGGCCGGTATCGTTGGCGGCCCGTTGCAGGGGGTGAGTGTCGAAGCCTTCGGTATCTTCCGCCTTCTCCGTACGGCCTGACAGCACCGCCGCCCATGCCTTGAAGCTCTCGATCCCCCGCGCATCGCCGCAGGGCACGCAAGCACCAATCATCAGTGCGGCTGCGATTGTGGAGAAAATCCCGATGAGGAAAACGGTGCCAAGGCCGATAATGCCGAGAGGCACAAGCACAAGGCCGAACACGCCCATGGCACCTATCGGCAATGCCGAAATGATTTTCGCCGTTTCGCGCTGGGGTTCGGGCAGGGTGTCGTAAATTTTCTTCAGATTGGTGAATTCGTTCTGATAGAGCATGGGCAACCTCGTTTCTTGAAGCTCTGTGGAATTTGAATATGGTAAGTCAGCTGCGAATAGTTGTCAAATGCAGTTTGAAAAATCCAAGCAAAACCCCGGCTTTTGAGAGCCGGGGCTTTGGTTAAATCGTGGCTGTTAACTATTCGGCTTATCAGCCGATAAGTTTGCGCATGGATTTCAGCTCGTCCAGCATGCTCTGCAGCTCGGCCTTGTTCGTCTGCACGGCCTTGGTGATGCCGGTGCCGGCAGCGCTGCGAGTATTAGAGAGCAGTTTCTGCACGCCCTTGATGGTATAGCCTTCCTGATACAGGAGGTTATAGATGTTCTTCAGCAGCTCGACGTCCTCGGGGCGGTAATAACGGCGGCCGCCGCCACGCTTGAGGGGCTTGATCTGCGAGAATTTGGTTTCCCAGAAACGCAGCACATGCTGCTCGACGCCCAGTTCATCCGCCACTTCGGAAATGGTGCGGAAAGCGCCCGCCGATTTCTGGGCGCTTTGCTTGGCTTTCAGGGGGCGGCGGTTGGGGATCTTTTGCGTAACCTGTTCCTGTCCGGAATCGGGTTGCGCCTCGGGCTTCAATGAAGATTGATTAATCGACGTCATAGATGGCGATCCTTAATACTGTTGCTTCGAAAACAGGATTATTCGGCGGTTTCTTTATTGATCCGTTCTTTCAGAACGTTGCTGGCGCGGAAAGTAAGCACACGGCGCGGCAGGATTGGCACTTCTTCCCCAGTCTTGGGGTTGCGGCCAATACGCTGGCGTTTGCTGCGAACCTGGAATGTTCCGAACGACGAGATTTTGACCATCTCCCCGCGTTCCAGGGCTTTGCACACTTCCTCGAGGACCGTTTCGACAAGGTCGGCAGACTCGTTCCTCGAAAGGCCAACCTGTTCGTAAACAGCTTGGCTAAGATCTGCGCGGGTGATGGTTTGATTGCTCATTGATTTACCTCAAAACTCCGATGAGTCCTACGCTACCGATTCACATTTAATTAGTCAATACAAAGAGTTGAATCATATTTTTACAGTAAATAGCTTGACCCCCTGAATCCCGTTATTCCTTGGGATTCGCCCGAGTCGCAAGGGGTTTTTGGCATTTTCCAGTTCTTACCAGCGGGCGAGCGCAGCGCCCCATGTGAGGCCCCCGCCCATGGCTTCCATCAGAATCAGGTCGCCCCGCTGGATTCGGCCATCTTCGACCGCCGTGGTTAGGGCAAGGGGGATGGATGCCGCCGAAGTATTGCCGTGATCGGCAACGGTGATGACGACAGCATCGGGAGAAAGATTCAATTTTTCGGCGGTGGCGTCGATGATGCGCTTGTTCGCCTGGTGCGGCACCAGCCATTTTACTTCCGACGCGTCGACATCGTTCTCGCGCATGGCCTCCATGATGGCTTCGCTCATGCGCGTGACGGCGTGGCGGAAAACTTCTTTGCCGTTCATGCGTACATGGCCGACGGTCTTGGTCGATGACGGGCCGCCGTCCACATACAACAGGCCACGATGCGCGCCTTCGGAATGCAGATGGGTCGAGAGAATACCACGATCGGCTTTCGTGCCGGTGCCGTTGTCGTTTGCTTCAAGAATGACAGCCCCTGCCCCGTCGCCGAACAGCACGCAGGTGGTGCGGTCCGTCCAGTCGAGCAGGTTGGTAAAATGTTCCGCGCCGATAACCAGCGCGCGTTTGACCTGACCCGCCTTGATGAAGTTGTCGGCGGTCGCGAGCGCGTAGATGAAACCCGAACAAACAGCCTGAACATCCATCGCGAAGCCCTTGGCACCCATACCGATATTATCCTGCACGGTTACGGCCGTCGCGGGGAAGGTATTGTCGGGCGTGGTGGTGGCAAGGAAGATGGCGTCGATGATGCGCTTGTTCGCCTGGTGCGGCACCAGC
>JAYUPV010000467.1:0-2700 GCA_043759865.1 Alphaproteobacteria bacterium
GGCGTGAATTTCTTGCCGGTCGCGCTGTCATTGGCGCATTTGGCCAGCGCTTCCAGCGCATCGCCGGTGCCGTCGAGGGAAAAATCGATTTCCTTGCCCTTCATGCTCAGGTTCAGCGAGTGTTTCTTTTGCAGGGCGAGGTAGAAATCGCGGTCGAGCCCCATTTGCACGATCAGCACCTGCGGCGTGCCGGCAAGACCGACCATCTCGCGCTCGACGTTTTCAGCACGCACGGTGACCTTATATTGCCCACCGGCCTGCAGCGTCTTTTTCTCGAAGGTAACAGCGAGAGAGTTGGAACCCTCCGCATCGCGCGCGACCACAAGGCCGTGACCGTCCTCGTAGTAATTCTTCATCGAGCAAAAGCTGACGCCGCTCGAGGACGGCGCGTTGATGGGGCCGACCTCCCACGCCTTCACCGGCATATTGGCGAAGGCCGGGGCTGCAAGCCCTGCGGCAAGGCAAAGCCCCGCCGCCGCGATAAGCCCGAGAGCCCGCATATTACTCGATCACCAGCGTTTCCGGCTCGCCGCTTGTGACGGGAGCGGGAGCAAAGGCGCGCTGGCCGAAACCTGCCCCGGTTTCATAGGCGGCGGTCGGTTCCTGGCGGATGTTAAAGCGGTATTGCGGACGGTCTGCGACCGGTGCGACGACCGCATCGGCCTGAACCACAGCCGTTTGCGGCGCGAGGCTCGGTGCCTGTGCTACAGAAGCAGTTGCAGGGGCAACGCTGCGGCCAAGGGTCGAGGCGATGGCACCCGAGAGCCCCTGCACCTTTTCCGCATCGGCGGGATAGCCTGAATGCAGCACGGCGCTGAAATACTGGCGGTCCTGCCAGAAAACAAAGGCGGTGCTATAGGTGTTGCCAGCGGTCGGGCAGGAAATATCGGCCTCGGCATGCGAACCGGCGGCGGTCTGCACGGGCGCACCCATGTGGACCTGCAGCGCGGAGCAATCATCGCGGTAACGCTCGATATAGCTGTTTACGTTGGCGGCGAAGCTGCCTTTTGCGGGCAACTGTTCGTACATGCCGCTGATGCCGCCCGTCGTCCATTGGCGGACAACAATACCATCGCTGTCTTTTTCGGCAGGCGCAAAGGCCGCATCGTTGATGCCCGAACGCGCGAGCAGGTTCTCGATGGGGCTGCCGGAAGCGGCAACAGTTTTCGGAGCCTGTGCCACGGGTGCGGATTCAATCGGCGCTACAACTTCTGACGCTGCAACATCTGCCGCTGCGAGCGGCGTAGCGACGATAGGAGCGAGCGAGGGCTCGATCTCGGCAACGACCGGCGCTGTCGCGTGTTCAGACATCGGCGCTGTCGCGCTTTTAAAAATCGGCGCTGTCGCGCGGTGCTGGCCGACATAACCCTGCAGGGCGGAAGACGCAGGACCCGCGGCTGTTTCAATCGCCGAAAGGCCACGTTCTGCCGGAGCGGGAGCATAAACCGCGACGCTGCGCTTCGGCATGGAGGAGAAAACCGGCGCGGGGTCTTGCGACTGCACAACAGGCCTTTTCGCGGCACCGGTGCGGTGGTTCGACATGATCCGGTCAAGGAAGGCCGCTGCGCGGTTGCTATCAAAGCCGGAAGCCTTGGTCACATGCGCCGTTTCGACCACACGCGTTTCAACAGGCACAGCAGCGGGTGCGGTGTAACGCACGGGTGCAGCGGTCGCGGGGCGGATGGCAGGGGATTGTTCAACCCAGTTGCGGCTCAGGATCGGCGCGGGGATATCTTCCTCGGCGACAGCGGGCTCGTTACCGCCTGCGGCGGGCTCCATCGCGAGGATTTCGCGGGTGACATCAACCTGCGCGGGTTCGGCACGGAGCGATGCGGGCTTGCGCGACGGCAGCGGCGACGACACGGGAGCAAGCTTCGCCATCGCGACCGGAGCCACATAGGAAGGACGCGCGATCGGTGCAGGCAGCGCACGCGCCGACAGCGCTATCTCGCGCGATTCAGCGAGTTTCGCTTCAAGTTCTTCGACGCGCTGGCGGGATGCAGCCAGTTCTTCGGCCGTGGTGGGGTCGACAACGGTCTTTACGACCGGCACTGCCTGCACGGCAGGCGCTGCGCTCGAGGTTTCGCGCAATTTCGCGGCAAGCTCGGTGTTGCCTTCTTTCAAACGGCTGATTTCGGACTGCGCGGCTTCAAGTTTCGCGCGCTGGTCGTTCAGCGCCTGTTCCTGCTCGACCGAAGGCTTCACGTCGCGGGGGGCTTTTTGCAACTCGCCCACCTGTTCGCGCGTGGTGTCCAGCTGGCGCTCCAGCTCGGCGATACGGGTTTGGGAAGCGGCAAAAGCGGCCTCTTTCTTCGCCGAGGCCTCAAGGTCGGCGGCGGAAGGCTTCTTGGCGGTAAGGCTGACGGGCAGCTCGTCATCGTTAATGATGATCAGGCTCTTGCGCACGATGGTGCTGTCCTTGCGGGCGGCGGCAAGCTCCGTCTGGGCTTTTTCGGCGCGCGCGGCGGCGGCACTGCGGTCGGATTCAAGCGCGGCGAGTTTCTGTTCCAGCTCGGAAACATATGCTTCCTTGCGAACCAGCTGACCCGACAGGTCCTGATGCTTTTTGGCGAGGCCCTTGTCGGCTTCGGCAATAACGTTCGCGGTCTGCTGCTGCAACGCGTCGTATTCGGATTGCAGCTTGGCGTTCTGTGCCTTCTGAACAGCGATCTGCTTTTCGAGGCTGCTTGCGGTTTCAAG
>JAYUPV010000468.1:0-2296 GCA_043759865.1 Alphaproteobacteria bacterium
CAGCTCTGTTGAAGCGCGACGGGCTCATGGCGCGAAACCCGCTTTGGGTGCTGCGGGTGCGGGCACAGGCGCAGCAGGGGTCCTGACGATAAATTGTTCCATGTCCGGCGCGTCCGTCCACGGGAGGTCGTTTCGGGCCAGCGGGTTTTCGTGCCGTTCTTTTTCCATCGCGCCGAGCTTTTCAAGTGTGGACGGCCACAGCGCCGTCATCTGGTCGCTTTCCAATGACACGAATCTTTTGCGGGCGGCAAGATAGGGGATGCTGTGCCCGTCAATCGCCGCAATAATGGCATCGACCGGAATATCGCCGTTGAACAGCTTTTCATTTTTCCAGGCGCCCGGGTGACCTGCCGCGACGGTCGAAAGGCTGTGCAAAATCGTCGCTTCGTAATGCGCCCGTAAATCGGCCGAGGCGTAGAACGCCTTGAAAATGCGCGCCATCATGTCGGCGCGGTCGACACCGTCGGGAAAATTTTCCTTGAAATGCGCGATAACGCGCTTCGGCATTTCGCCGCCGATATTTTCCGCCGCGATGTCGATGGCCTGCGGGAAGATAAGGCGTTCATCAGGGTCGCCCTTTTGCAGGTACGATAATTCAAGCGCGACGATAAATTCATGCGCGCGCGCATCGCCCTCCATTGCCATCAGGTTGCGGATGGAGGCAAGCGGGTGATAGGGCGTGACGCTGTAGGGCATGCTGCCTTTTTCCATCTGGCTCACATGCGCGAGTTCATGCGCCAGCACCATGGCGAGAGCGACGGGGTCGTCCTGGCTTTTCAGGTTGATGCGTTTGTTGAGCGCGTCGGTCGAACCAAGTGCAAGGTTTTCGTGCTCCACGCCCGCGCCGGAAATAACCGGCGGGTCGATGACGATGGTATAATTTTTCGCGATCGCGGTGGCGGCAAGTTTCCGCGCGGTCGGGCTTTGCGACAGGATCACCAGCGCCGCATCCACAACGTCCTGCCGCAGACGGTAGGCTTCGGTGTCTCCCACCGGCAGCGGCAAAATGCCGCGCACGTTGAAGCTATCGCCGGATGCCGTAGGGCGTGGCACGGCAGGGAACGCAGCAGCGCCGAGGCCGAACCATTCTTCGGCATTTTCCTCGGCGTTTTTGTTGAATTCACCGGAAAGCGGCATGTTTAAAGTCTCTGTTGAGGGCTTGAAACTGTCTCGGAACAGAGCTAATTTATCATAATACTAGATTCGTGCAAGCGGTAGTTGGGACCAAAGCCTGTATTTATTCATTTAAATCAATGGTTTGTAATTATATTTCAACCGGAGCGGACGTTTTTGATCGTCCAGAAGGTGTATCCGGATTTCCAAGGGAACACCCGCCAGCAGCGTCTTATCAGGGGAAGGGAACGGGAAAAAGGGGCTGCGGATGCAGCCCCGTCCGGGCGATAACCATAAAAAATCTTTAAATAAACAAAGGGTTGCGGCTGCATATCGTTGTTGCCCGTCGCATCCGAGTAACATAGTATTTTAAGACTGCAGAAGGCTTTGGGGGAAAAGCCACACCTTAAATATATGCATTCCCCTGAAAACGACCCGCGCGACAGCGCAAAAAAAGAAATAACGGTAACAAGGTACAAGGGCGATGGTTGATCTGAACAAAGGCGATCCCGACGAGCAGGACGAAGGCGGCGAAGAGGCGGTCAATGCACCCCCTGAGGAAGCCACCAGCCCGCTTGCAAGTTTCGTCAAGGGACTGACCGGCGGTAAAAAAGCCCCGCCCGCTCTGGCAGGCAAAGGCACGGCCGTCGCCAAGAAAAGCGCCGCACCCGTACCGTCACCCGCAGCGGCCAAGCCCGCGAAGCAGGGCGGCATGGGCGGCATGCTGGGCTCCAAGACCGCGAAAGTGCCGCGTATCGACGGCCCGCTTGTCACCGTTGTCACAAGGAACGAATTTTACCGCGATGGGTTCCGCAACCTCATCAAGATCGCGTTGCTCGAAGGCATCGTCATCATCGGCCTCATCCTGACGCTGTTTGTGTACATGAACAACTCGCAGCCCCATGACCGCTACTTCGCGACGACCGCCGACGGACGCATCATGCAGCTGCAGCCGCTCGACCAGCCGAACCTCGACACGCCCGCGCTTTTGTCGTGGGTCGCGACTTCGGCCTCGGAAACCATGACCTTCAGCTATCTCAACTACCAGAAGGAAATGCAGGCATCTTCCAAGAACTTCACCAAGCAGGGCTGGGAAAGCTTCACGACCGCGCTTCAGAAGTCTCACATTCTCGATTCCGTGCAGGCCATGCAGCAGCTCGTCTCCGCGCAGCCGCGCTCCGCG
>JAYUPV010000469.1:0-3373 GCA_043759865.1 Alphaproteobacteria bacterium
CTGATTTGAAATGACCTTGCGCGTCATGATGCTTTCTAGCCCGTTTTCGAAGCGCGGTTGCTGGCGATCCACGCGACCACCTTGTCGATTTTATCTTTGAAGGTCGCGGGCGAAATGGGCTTGGTGATGTAAAGCGTCGCGCCTGCCTTTTGCGCCTCTCTGGCATAGCGCTCCTGGCTTTCAGCCGTCACCATCACGAAAGCGATATGGTCGTTCGCCCGTTCCTCGCGGTATTCCTGCATGAGGGCATAGCCGCTTTTGCCGGGCATGTTCCAGTCGAGAAAAACGATATCGAAGGGCGCTGCTGCAATTTTGTCCTGCGCTTCCTGACTGTTGCCTGCGACCTCTATATTCTTGAAGCCGAGGTTTGAAAGCTGCATCTCGATGAGTTTGCGCACGACGACGTTGTCGTCGACCACCAGCACGCGCAATTCGGGAATTTCGGGGGCCGCCATATTCAAGATACCTCTCACCTCACTATATAATAAAAAAGCATAAGAAATGATTAACCCTTTGGATTTGCTATAACTCCGGCATCCCTCTCCCTGCGGAGCCGCGCATTGCTGATGCCAATAACAAGGATGCTGCCCGCCAGCAGAACCTCGAGCAACGCCGGCCCGATGCTGACGGCCAGTTCCGGCATGGGCAGCGGGTAATAAAGCGCGAGAGACTTGACCACTCCCGGCACCTCGCCACTCATGCTGCCGTCATTGACGAACACGCGTATCCAGCGTTGCAGACTGGCGGGGTTCAGGTCTTTCGGCATCATGGCAAAGTGCAGGAAAGGCAGCAGCACATAGACCATGAGGTAATAGAACATCACCTTGAAGCCAAGGTTGCGCCCGCCCTTGCCGCGTATCGCCGCATGGATGACAAGACCGTCGCGCAGGGCGAACAACATGATGGCCAGCATAAACGCCGCCATCGAGCTGAAGGTGATGTATTTGCCAGTTTCGGGAACGCTGTGCAGCGTGGCCACATAGCAGACCAGCACGAAGGGCACGGTGACAGCCCATTTGTGCATGTTTTCGAAAGCCCGCCAGAAATTTCCCTGCTGCAGGTACGAATAGAAACGTGCGTATTTACGGCCGTCCGACGCCTCGAACAGCATCACGGCATAGCACAGGAACAGCGAGAGGGCAAAAAGGGCGAGCAGGTTGGAGAAGTAATACGCCCCGGCCGGATTGGTGAAACCGTAGGCGAAGAACAACAGGCTGCCGACAAAACTCATCCATGCGACAGGCATGGTGCGGTGCATCAGCTCGGCCCGCGCGATGCGGTAGCTGCCGACCAAAAACCATGCGAGGAAGAACACGAAGGCGCAGGTGGTGAAGGCCGTCGTGTCGTAAGTGCCGCCGAACCATATCGTCTGCTGGTAATCGCGGAACATCGAATTATAGTCCGCGAGCTTGGGCGACACGCTTTGCGCGAGCGCGAAAACCATCCACGAAGCGACAACGCCGAGCGCGAAAGCCCCGCTGCCGCGCGGCACGCGCTTCTTGCCGGTCTTGGCAATAAAGCTGGTCAGGTCGATGAAACTGGCCAGAAAGGCGAGCGCGTGGCCGATAAGCCCTGCGAGCAAAAGGTAGAACACGACGTAAATATCGTTGTTCGCTTCCCAGACCGGGCGGTTGGCACCGTCAAAGGCAAGGCGCGCGCCTTCGGTCAGTTCAAAATGCGAAAGACCGTAGTAAAACGGAAACAGCGTCAAAAGCCCGATATACCAGACATAGGAAGTGGAGCCGAACAGCTTGCCCGCGAAAAGCTGCAAGGCTGTGATGGACGACATGCGCTGGAAATCCCACGTATTTCCGCGTATCTCCTCCTGCATCGCCGTTCCCGCCTCGTAATTCCCCCAGATAATGACCACGAGGAAATAGAACCACAGCGCGCCGTGCATCAGCAAAGTATTGCTATAGTCGCGGTCGAACAGCACGCCCTTCTCCGGCACGATGTTAAGGCAGATGGCTGCGCAGATGCCGATGAACACCGGCGCAGCTATCAACCGGAACGGCGAGAATTTGAGCCACACATTGCGGTGGAATTCAGGGGTGAGGATGTATTTCATGGTTTTAATTCCTTGTTATTCTCCACTTGCTGACGCAAGCGCAGGAAGATGTGTCCGGCCAGCAGCGCCTGCAGGAATGCAGGGATAAGGCTATAGCCGTCGCATGGATAGAAAACACCAATAATCCACTCCGGATTGGAATGATGGCTGGAGATGCCGGAACTGAAGAAGCTGAAAATGCCCCCCGCCATCTGTCCCAAGGGATTCCGTGTGCCGCAGGCTATAAAGAAAAGCAGTGGGCCTAATATGTAAGCGAAAATAAAATAGACTACGGTGTTAAAAACCGCACGGGACTTATACTTCCACCGGATCAGGTGAACGGCATAGGCATCTCGCGTCATGAACAGCAGCAGCGCCGTCAGGTAAGCGATCCCCTCAGGATGAAGGAAGCTCTTGGACATCGTCCAAAAATAAAGGACCACAAGCAGGGGCAGTGTCATGACCCATTTCGGCGTATTTTCAAAGACACGCTTGAGATCGCGCGCACGAATACTGTCCACGAACCGGCGGTAACCGGTAGATTCAGCGACCATCGCAACGAAGCCCATTTGCGCCAGCAGCGTGGTGCAGACGAGCAAGCCTTCTCCCTCGGCTTCAAAGAAGCCGCCGTACCAGGTTAGGAAAGAAGCAATAAAGGCGAGCCAGACGACCGGCCTCATGCGATACATTAGTTCCGCGCGAATGGTGCGGTAACAGCCCATCCACACCCAGGCCAGAAGGAAAACAAGGCTACATAACACCACGCCATAGGCCGGATAATCCGTGCCGTGCCATTGGACAGCCCGCTGGTACAACTGCTCGCTAAACCGATAGGTGTCGAAGCGGACGACCTCCATGATGCTGAAGCCGCCAAAAAGGCTGACAAAACTGCCAAAGATGAAAGGAAACATCATGTCGCCAGAGGAGCGGCGGCCGGTCGGGCGCGGGGCATGTGATAACGTCATGTACAGACTGACGAGGAAAGTAGAGGCGTGCCCAAGCAGCCCCGCGATTGTCAGGAAAAGGAAGCTGTAAACGGGAAATTGGCCCCGCACAAACACTGTCATAAAAAAGAAAACCAATGCGACCGACAGCGCGCAATACCATGAATAGGCCGTCGCCCCGAACAACTTGCCGAAGGCAAGCTGGAATGGCGACAGGGCTGAAACACGCTGGAAATCCCAAGTACCGCCGTTAACCTCCGATGCCATTGCGTGCGACACTGCGAAATTTCCGTACAGGAGGATGATGAAGTAATAGGCCGAGCTCAGCGTCTCGGTGACCGTTTGGGTCGCGTCCGGCATGTCCGGCGTATCTATCCGGACC
>JAYUPV010000470.1:0-2173 GCA_043759865.1 Alphaproteobacteria bacterium
ACCTATAAGGCGATGCAGGCGACGCTGCTGAAGCAAAAGCCCTTCGTGAAGGTCTATGGCGCGACAGGCTATGTCGAGCGTCTTGCCGCGAACGACGTCGCCCTGCAAATGGCGTGGAGCGGCGACACCTATCTCGCCCGCAAGGACAACAAGGACGTCAAATATGTTTATCCGAAGGAGGGCGTCGAGGTCTGGATAGACAACCTCGCCATCCCTGCGACCGCGAAGAACGTCGATGCCGCCAAGAAATTCATCGCGTTCGTTCTGAAGCCCGAAAATCTCGCGGAATATTCCGAATACACCGGCTATGTACCGCCGCTTGATGAAGCCAAGGCACTGCTGCCCGAAGCACTGAGAACCGCGCCGGAGTTCAACATTCCGGAAGGCACCAAGGCGCCTGTTTCGTTCAACTGCCCGCCCAAAGTGGTCAAGAACCACCAGAAGATCTGGGAAAGCGTGCTGAAATAAATACGCCCGCCACTCCCGGCTGCCCAGCGCCGGCGGCCGGGATGCGGCTGGATAACGGCGACCGATAAGGATAAAAAATGAACAAGAAAATACTCCTCGCCTTTGTCCCTGTTCTAATCGCTGCCTTTGCCGCATGGCTGATCTTCGCCATGCCGAAGCCCTCGCAAAACCCGCCCGCCCGCGACCTTGCCGGCACGGTGCTGAAATTTTACACCTGGGACACCTATGTCGCACCCGAGATATTCAAGTCCTTCGAAGCAGAGACCGGCATCAAGGTCGAAGCGACTGTTTTCGACAACAACGACGAGCTTTTGAAACAACTCAAATCCGGCGCGACTTACGACCTTATCACGCCGTCGGGCAACTATATCTGGCAGCTGGTGCAGGAAAAACTTTTACTCCCGCTGCCCGAAAACCTGCGCGTGCTCGGCGAAGGGCTCGCGGAACAAGTACAAAACCCCTCTTACGACCCGAAATACAAATGGGCGCTGCCGATTTTTTACGGCACAACCGCCCTCGCCGTGAACACCAAGCTTCTGCCCGGGCCCGTCACAAGCTGGAAACAGCTGTTCGAACGCCCCGCAGGGGAAGCTCCCGGCATCGGCATGCTGGACGAAGTGGCTTCCGTCATCACCGCCGCCTCTTTCGCCCTCGGCACGCCCGACTGCGATGCTTCAGACGCGACGCTCGGACGCATCAAGGCACTGCTCGAGGCGCAACAGCCCTTCGTGAAGACCTACAGCTCCGAAAACTATTTCGAGCGGCTGGCGGCGGGCGAGGTTGCGCTACAAATGGCGTGGAGCGGCGACATTTACATCGCACGCAAAAAGAACAGCGACATACGCTATGTCTACCCGTCCGAAGGGGTTGACGTGTGGATGGACGATCTTGCTATCCCCGTCACCGCCAAAAACAGCGAGGGTGCTGTACGCTTTATCGAATTTATCCAAGATCCGAAACACATGGCGGCCTATGCGGAGGTTTCGGGCAACATCCCCGCCGTCGCGGCGGCAATGGAATACCTACCTTCCGAAATGCAGGCCGCGCCCGAATTCAACCTGCCGAAAAGCGTCAGGACAATCGTCACACAAGCCTGCCCGCCGGAAAAAAGCGAAGCTTACGCAAAAATTGTCGAGCCGTTTTTGACAAAATAGCATGAAAAAGGTGCTTATCCTCGGCGGCTACGGCAATTTCGGCTCGCATATCACGCGCAGCCTTGCGGCGGAAAGTGATATCCGCGTTATTATCGCGGGGCGTGACCAGGAAAAATGCGAACGCCTTGCGGCCGAGATTCAAAAAGCGCCCAATCTCCCGCTTTACCACGCGCTCGATGTCCACAAAGACCTGCCTGCCGTGCTGGAGCGCGTGAAGCCCGATATCGTCATCCACGCCTCCGGCCCCTTTCAGGGGCAAGGCTACCATGTGGCGGAAGCCTGCATTGCTCATGGCTGCCATTACATCGACCTCGCCGACGGCCGCGACTTCGTCGCCGGCATCGGTGCGCTCGATGCTGCTGCCCGCGCGGCCGGCGTGCTGGTGACGAGTGGCGCCAGCTCGGTGCCGGCTTTGTCGTCGGCCGTCGTCGACCACCTGCGCGATGGCCTCGCGACGATCGAGGCGATCGACATCGCCATCACGCCGGGCAACCGGGCGCCGCGCGGCCGAGCGACCGTCGCGTCGATCCTGAGCTATGTCGGCCACCCCT
>JAYUPV010000471.1:0-2230 GCA_043759865.1 Alphaproteobacteria bacterium
CCCGCCGCTCGCCATCGACGGCTGCTGCATGACCATTCGTAAATTCACCAAGGAAAAACTGACCCTCGAAAAGCTGCTCGAATTCAAAGCCATGACCGCGAACTGCATGGAGATGATCAAAATCGTCGGTGCCTGCCGCGCCAACGTGCTGGTCTCCGGCGGTACGGGCTCGGGCAAGACCACCATGCTCAACTGCCTGACGCGCTACATGAACCAGGGCGAGCGTATCATTACCTGCGAGGATGCGGCCGAGCTTCAGCTGCAGCAGCCGCACGTCGTGCGCCTTGAAACCCGTCCGCCCAACCTTGAAGGCGTGGGCGAAGTGAAAATGCGCGACCTTATTAAAAACTGCCTGCGTATGCGCCCCGACCGCATCATCGTGGGTGAGGTGCGCGGCCCCGAAGCCTTCGACTTGCTGCAGGCCATGAACACAGGCCACGACGGTTCGATGGGCACGGTCCACGCCAACAACCCGCGCGAAGCACTCACGCGTATGGAGAACATGATCGCCATGGGCGGCCTCAACCTGCCGGCCTCGGCAGTACGCGAGCAGATCGCCTCTGCCGTCAACGTCATCATTCAGGTGCAGCGCCTCCGCGACGGTTCGCGCAAAGTAACGCATATCACCGAAATCACCGGCATGGAGGGTGAAGTCGTCACCATGCAGGATTTGTTCAGGTTTGAATACGAAGGCGAGGACGAATTCGGCCGCATTATCGGCCGCCAGAAATCCTCCGGCCTGCGCCCGATGCTGTACGACCGCGCACGCATGTACTCCCTCGAAAAGAAATTGCTCGATGTCATGGCGGAGGCTTATACCTGACATGACCTGGATCATTTCATTGACGGCGATGCTGCTGGTGCTGGTGTTGGGCGGTGTCGCCTCTGTCGCCATGACGCGCAAGCAGGAACAGCGCAGCCGCGCGCTCGCCGTCATCACCCGGGACAAGACAGGCATCACGGGAGGCAAGGAAGAGAACAAGGACAAACAGCTCGCCAAGGCGCGCGACGCCATCGCCAAAAAGCTGAAAGAAGCTGGCAAGGAAGAAGCCGCCGAGAAAAAAGACAAGGTCAGCATACGCGAAAAGATGCAGCAGGCGGGCATCGAAGCGCCCGTGTCGCGCTTCTGGTTGTGGACGACGGTTTTCACGCTCGGGACTTTCCTCGTGCTCAAATTCCTGACCAGCCTTTCGACCATCGCCGTTGTGTTCCTCACTTTCTCGGCTTTTTTCGGCATGCCGCGCCTGTATCTCAGCATGAAGGCCGGCCGCCGCCAGAAAAAATTCCTCGAAGAACTGCCCGACGCTCTCGATGCCTGTGTGCGCCTGCTGCAAGCGGGTATGCCCATGTCCGAAGCCATCGCCATGGTCGCGCGCGAATACACCGGCCCCTTGCGCGAAGAAATGACGCGTATCTACGAAAACCAGAAAATCGGCATTCCCCTCGGGCAGGCGGCCTATGAAACGGCCAAGCGCATTCCGCTGACAGAAGTGCATATGTTTGCAACCGCGCTGCAGATCCAGAGCGAAACCGGCTCGTCCCTTTCGGAAGTCCTGACCAACCTTTCGGGCGTTATCCGTGCGCGCTTCCGTCTGCGCCGCAAGATTCAGGCATTGTCCTCCGAGGCGAAATCATCTGCCGCCATCATCGGCGCGCTGCCGCCGCTGGTCATGTTCGGCCTTTATGTGGTGAACCCGAACTACATGGAGCCGCTGCTGTTCACCGACAAGGGGCATGTGTATCTCTGGGGCTGCCTTATCTGGATGTCGCTCGGCTGCCTGATCATGCGGCAAATGATCAATTTCAAGATTTAGGGAGGCTGACGCCATGGAATTCCTCGTCAAGATGGACTCGAACGTGTGGATCGTGATCCTCTCCGCGCTCGCGGCTGCCGCTTCCTTCGCGGCCTTCGCCATCCCCATGCTCCAGCGCAAGGAACAAAAGGAACGCTACAAGGACGTCATCGAGAAAAAACGCCGCGCCCTGTTTGAACAGGCGCGTGAACAGGTCAACCAGGCCCCGCAGTTCAAGAAGGAAGACGAGCAGAAGATATCGGCTGCGAAATCGATGGTGCTGTTCTACAAGCTGCAGACCATGGCCGGCGAAACGGCGCAGGAAGCGCGTTCCCTGTGCCTGCGCGCGGGCGTACGCAACCCGATGGCGCCGATGTATTACCTCGTCTGGCGCATCGTGCTGCCGCTTGTTTTCCTCGCACTTGCGCTGTTTTTCA
>JAYUPV010000472.1:0-6749 GCA_043759865.1 Alphaproteobacteria bacterium
CCCCGCGCGCGCCTGCATGTTCGAGGACATGGAGGTCAACCTGCGCCCTGCGCACGAACTGGGCATGAAAACCGTCTGGTTCCACGGCAAGGAAGTGAAGCCAGAGGAAATGAACCACCCCCATACTCATCATAAAGCAGAAAAACTTTCAGACTGGCTGGAAAAAAATGTCACAAAACCCTGAAGCCTTAAAAACAGAACCGGTAAACGCCGAATATACCGAGCTGCAAAACTCCATCAACATTGTCTGGGAACAGCGCGACACGCTGTCGGACAAGACGAAAGCGATGGGCAAGCGCACCGTCGATGAAATCATGCAGCTCCTTGGCGAGGGAAAAGTGCGCGTGGCGGAAAAAACCGCCGCCGGCTGGATCACCCATCAATGGCTGAAGAAAGCGATTTTACTGTCGTTCCGCATGAATGAAAACGCGCTCGTCAAAGGCGCGCCCGACGGCGCTGCATGGTACGACAAGCTCGGCACAAGGTTTTCGGGCATGACGGCGGAAGGTTTCAAGGCGGCGGGTTTCCGCGCCGTGCCGGGCGCAGTCGTGCGTCCCTCGGCCTTTATCGCGCCGAAAGTGGTTTTGATGCCTTCCTTCGTCAATGTCGGCGCCTATGTCGACGAGGGCACGATGGTTGACACCTGGGCGACGGTCGGGTCCTGCGCGCAGATCGGCAAGAACTGCCATATCTCGGGCGGTGTCGGCATCGGCGGCGTGCTGGAGCCTATTCAGGGCAACCCCGTTATCATCGAGGACAACTGCTTCATCGGCGCGCGGTCGGAAGTGGCCGAGGGCGTGATCGTGGAAACCGGTTCGGTTTTGTCGATGGGCGTTTATCTTGGCGCGTCCACCAAAATCATCGACCGCGAGACGGGCGAAGTATTCATGGGCCGCGTGCCCGCCTATTCAGTGGTCGTCGCCGGTACGCAACCCGGCAAGCCGCTGAAAGACGGCAACCCCGGCCCGAATTTGTACTGCGCGGTTATCGTCAAGCGCGTGGACGAAAAAACCCGCTCGAAAACCGGCATCAACGAGCTTCTGAGGGAATAATGGATTCCGTCGCGCTGCTGCAACAGCTGATCCGCTGCCCGAGCGTGACGCCGAACGAGGGTGGCGCGCTGGCGCTGCTCGAAAAAATTCTCTCGGCAAGCGGCTTTGAATGCCACCGCCTGAAATTTTCCGATAAAGACACGCCCGATGTCGAAAACCTTTACGCGCGCTGGGGCAAGCAAGCGCCGCATTTCTGTTTCGCGGGGCATACCGATGTTGTGCCCGTGGGCGATGAAAAGGGCTGGACGTTTAATCCCTTTGGCGGCGATATCCGCGACGGTTTTGTCTGCGGGCGCGGTGCGGCCGACATGAAAGGGCCGATTGCCTGCTTTGTGACCGCCGCGCTTGATATCATCAAACAAAACCCCAAGGGCTCGGTCAGCCTGCTGATTACCGGCGACGAAGAGGGACCTGGCATCAACGGCACGACAAAGGTGCTGGACTGGCTGGCGGCGAAGGGCGAGAAAATCGATTTCTGCCTTGTGGGCGAACCGACCTCGTCGGAGAAACTCGGCGATATGATGAAAATCGGCAGGCGCGGGTCGCTCAACGGCCAGCTGACCGTGAAGGGCGTGCAAGGGCATGTTGCCTATCCGCAGCGCGCCGACAACCCCGTGCCGAAACTGGTGAAGCTGCTCGCGGCGCTCGATGCGCTTGAGCTTGATAAGGGCACAGAGCATTTCCAGCCCTCGAACCTTGAAATCGTGACCGTCGATGTGGGCAACAAGGCGGAAAACGTGATACCCGCCGAGGCTCATGCGGGGTTCAACATCCGGTTCAACGACAGCTTTACGGGTTCAAGCCTCGAAAAGCTGCTGCGTGCCACGCTGGATGCGCAAACCATACCCTATGACATCCGCTTCCGCCTGAGCGGGGAAAGCTTTTATACCCCCCCCGGCAAACATTCGGACATGCTGCTGAAGGCAATAAAGACGGTGACGGGGATAGAGGCTGATCTCAGCACCACGGGCGGCACGTCGGATGCACGGTTTATACGGGCGCACTGCCCGGTCATCGAATTCGGCATCGTGGGCGCGACCATGCATAAAACCGATGAGCGCGTCGCCGTTTCCGACATGACCGCGCTCACCGATATCTATAGCCATACACTCAAAGCCTGGTTCAAGGCCTGAATATTATTCGCACTTGCACTCCGCGTAGTGCAGCCAGCCCATCCCGCCGCCGGCCTGCGCAGAGCAGGGCGCGCTGGCGTTAAGGACCGTGCAGGTGTCACCAGCCCGCACAGGAAGCGGATCGGGGAAGGTACCGCTCGCCGCGACTTTCGGCGTCCAGTTATAGGATTGGACGTAGCAGTTATTCGCAGTGTCGATCCAGATACCCCAGGCGTTGGCGCCGCAATCATAGTCACGGCGCTGGTCCTTGGTGCCCGCGAGGGGTGCTGTGCACGCAATCGTCCTGTACTCGCTGGCGCCCGTGCAGGCGCAAGTGTTGCCGCCGGGCGTCGTGGTCCAGGCTGTATAGGTCGCAGAAGGGCACTGGAAGTCACGCGTCTGGTGGATGCCGCCGGAGAACGCCGTCGGGCAGGCCAAGTCCTGTGTCTCGGTCTGGGGAGTACAGATACAGGCATCGGTCACTACCCAAGGATCATAGCCGGGCAGGCTGCAGTTGTAGTACCGCGTCTGGCTCTTGTTGCCGGTATATCCGGCAGGGCAGCCGAGAGGATACGGGCCGTCGGCCTGACCGTTCTGGCAAGCACAGGTGTTCGTCGTGTCACTCCATCCGGTCCATGTTCCGGCAGGGCACTGGAAGGTGCGTTCCTGCTGCCATACGCCCGCAGAACCGGCAGGGCAGGCGAGAGTCCGGGTGTCCGGTGCCTGGGGATTGCATACGCAGGTATTGCCGCCGGCCGCGACAGTATACGAAGACCAGGTCCCCGCCGTGCCCGAAGAACACGACCAGGTGCGTTCGTAAACGATGCTGCCGCTGAAGCCGGGGCCGCAAGCATTGGGGTCCGTGTAGCTTTCCACAAAGTCGACGCATACGCAGTTGTTCGAAACTTCCGACACATTGTCGGCGTCGCTCGGGCATGAGTGGGTATGGCGCATGGTGACGTTGCCGGTCCAGTTTCCGGTGCGAACGCTGTTGCAAAGCACGTCATAGGTTTCATCCACCGGCGTACAGTTGCAGATGCCGGCAGAACTCGTGTACTGCCACCAGGGGCTGGGGCCGCATGTCCATGTCTGGGTACGGTTAAAGCCCGAGGACGGGGATGTATAGGTCTGTCCCTGAATGCCGGACGGAATCAGGGTGGTGGCAGGAATGCCGGTGACAGGATCGGTGCAAAGCGGAATCGTCACGGCAGGGCAGCCGACGACGCTCTTGCATTCCAGCTGGCCGTTGCCCTGAATGCCGGTCACGACCTGGCCCGCATTGCAGGGGATATTCTGGTCAGGGCTGCACTTGATTTTGCCGAACTCGAATCCCGCCGCGAATTGCCCCGCAGGACATGTGAAGTCTGTGAGCTGCACGGCCGGATCGGCAAGATTCGCCGCCGGGAAGCAGTTTGTATCGTTGATGTCGCAAAGCTGGCCAACCCAGGCGTCGGCATTGACCGCACCGCCCGCACGGACTTCCCCGCCCACTTGCAGGATGGGCGCGGCAGGCGCCATATCGGGTGCCTGGGCAATGGCGATCTTGCCGCCGGTAACCTCGACATTCAGCAGATCCCGAATATGCGCGCCGGTGCCGCTGACACGCCACAGGGGCACTTCGACCGAGTTGAAGAATTTGACAAAGTCGTCAAAGTGACTTGCTCCCGCTGCTTCGGCCCTGTCCGTCATGCGGTAAATGGCCTGCGCAGTGAGATTGCAGTTCTGCGCGTCCAGACCCACCGCCGGGCACGCCTTGGTAAGCTTGCCCTCGCGCGTATAGGCACCCGCCTGGTCCTTGCCGGCACTGGAGAGGAAATAGTCCATGAAGACGCCCGGCAGGCGGTCTACTTCCAGCTGCAGGTACGAAATTATAACACCGCGCTTGGGGGCACCAGCCGCAGGGTTATGCCTCACCTCGATTGAAAGATTGTTCCAGTCCGTAATCAGAGACGATGCGAAGGGGAGACCACCTACTTGCCAAGCTGCCGATGCCGGAATAGGTTGAATGTATGTAGGACCAATTTGCCCGCCTGTACATGTGTTATTTGCATACAGGCTAAAATCCACACTGCCGGCTGAACCAGCAGCCGTTATCGTGGAGGTAGATGCGTCATACTTAGCGTAACCGAATCTTATGACCGTATTTCCTGCAGTGTCTATGATACCGGTCGGGTTATTCAGGGTAAAACATACCTGCATGGTCGAAGTGTTATTGGACCATATTGTTTCGCCGACACCGCTATCATTGGGCACCACCTCGTCCACCTTGAGATGGAGGGTTCCGACCGGTGCCGGATTGGAACTGGAGCCCGAGGGCGTGCTTTCCGGACGGAGATAGATTTTGTCGGTGTCAAGATTGATTCTGAAATACGGCGTGCTGGCCGCATTGTGGAGCATGATGCCGCCATTGCCTTTTTGGTAGCTGGAGACGGTTGCCTGCGGCTCGGTCACGGCATAGGAAAACCGGTTGCCGTAACCGTCGAACGCCATGTCTTCGGGCAATGCCAGCGTGCGGAAGGGTATACCGCCGCGCCGGACCTTGGGTATGACGATATTGGCGACGGTCGGGCTGGGATCGATATCTATTTCTGTCAGGCTGTCTTCAAAGGCGAGCCCGCCGACAAAGGTGCCCGCAACCGCCGCCGGATAGCCGACACCGGCCGGATCGCATTGCGTCTCGACGCCGTAATCGGCGTCGGTGCGCAGCGCGTCGATCCGCGCCGGGCAAGGCAGGCGCCCTTTTTGAATCAGGAAGTTGCTCATGGCCGAGGTCACGAGGGTGGCGTTCGTCTCCATCGTGGTCTGTATCTTTCGTTGCAGATACAGGGTATAGGCGGAGAAGAAAGAAGCGGTCAGCAAGCCGACAACAGACAGCACGATGGCTGACTCAATCAGCGTGTATCCCCGGATTTTCATGGAAGCGCACATGTGATGTTCCCCGTTGCGTCAAGCCCTGTCATGTATTGGCCGGGCGGGCATGACCCCGCTGTAATTCCCGTCGTGTTAAGCGTATTGACACAGTCGACCTTCCAAGTCGCCGCGCCGTTAACCCCCTTCATCAGCATCGGCGCTGTCGCCGTTCCGCAATGCGCGGAGCTGATCGCGGGGTTGGTATCGTCTATGCTGCCTGCCAGCATGGTCGGCTTGAAGCAATTGCCCGCACTGCTGCAGTAGTCGCTGGCGAGAAAGTCGTCGAGCTTGATATTGCCCCCGACATCAAGCTCCGCCGACGGCAGGGGACTGCCGATGCCGACCCTGCCGCCTGTTTTGTTCTGCATGCTGCTGGTGCCGGATGCCGCCCATTTATCGCTGTCGCGCCGGATGCGGTATATCGTGAAGGCGTCATCAAAAAACTGCGCGCCGGGCACGTTGTTAAAGGCCTGGGTGCCCTTGTCCGCCTTGACGAATACGGCATCACCATCGCAGTTTTCCTGATCATAGCCGTCGGCCGAAGCGCAGGCGGTGTTCAGCCTGCCGCCATAAGAATATGCGCCTTTTCCATCCGCGCCATGCGACAAAACGACCACCAGAAAACTTCTGAAGGTATTGGGCATGCCGCCGAGGAAGTCCGGATTCGTGGCGTTGTTTGGCGGCTGGATGACACCCGTATAGCGGAAACCGCTCGGGGCGGTCGCATCCGGCACTGTTTCGGCAGCCGTTGCCAGAATTTGAATGACACCCATCTGATCATCGAAAACCGGGCTCAACCCATCCAGGAAGACGCCTTGGCCGTTGCCCCGGTTGACGCTCGAATTTGTCAGGTATTCCGACACGGTATACGTCATTTTGTTGCCCCAGCCATCGACGGCATCAACGGCTGAAATCCCGAGTGCGGCAAAGGGCACTGCCCCGGTAAGGACGGGATCCGGGTTGGCATCGGTGTCAAGCGTTGTATCCCTCATCCCCGCAATACGGCAAGAGGCACCGCTGCACTGACCCACAATGCCGCCAAAGGTGGCAGGGCAGGCCTCGTATCCGGCTGTCGGGGAATCGGGTGCAAGAGACGGATCGGCCGGACAGGGCAGGCGGCCATAGTTTGTCAGGAACAAAGTCATCGTATTAGAGATCATGTTCTTGCGCGATTCAGTATCGCCGTCGATCTTCTCGATACGCCATTCCCTGAAATCCTGCATCATCGCGGCAGCCAGAAGGCTGACGATCGTCAGAAGAATCGCCAGTTCAATAAGCGAGAAACCCGCGTTTTTTTTAAAAACCGGCATCATTGATAACGTCCCTCAAAACACACCACAGTTCTATTGTAACAAGGCAAGCCTGAACAAGAGGTTAACGGGGGAGCTGGAAGTAAGCCCCTAGAGAAGCATAAATTCATGGCTGGCAATGCTTTATACCCTTTAAATACCGCGCTTCCCAAATTTACCCCAAATCCCCGATAGTGATTCGAACGCCCTGCCGGAACCGCTTCATTCCTCTTTGTTTTCAATGGCCATTAGAATCGTCACGAAGCCTGGAATAACAGCACGGCGCTTTATCCGTCTGCTGCTAGGGCACGCCGCACTGCGCTACCCCGGCACTGTTAAAGGACAGTACAAACTGCCCGGCGGGGCAAGTTGATCCCAAACTGGGA
>JAYUPV010000473.1:0-2584 GCA_043759865.1 Alphaproteobacteria bacterium
CCACGACCGCCCATGAGAGCAGGAAGACCCAGTAAAAGCGAATGCGGCGCTTGCGGTCGGTGTCCATGAACAAGCTATAGCCGAGGCCGAGATACAGCACCACGAACCAGAAATAGTAACAAACGTCGAACGCTGTACCGGCCTCGGGGATGTCGCCCAACACCTGCATCAGGTATTCATGCGGGTAACGCCCGAAATGCACGGCCTTGTCCCATGCCGCGAAAACGGGATCCCAGTTGTAGGGGTTGACGACGCGGATCAGCGATTTCTGGACGAGGAAAAAATTGACGGTAAAAATAACCGGCACGCCGACGCAGGCATAGGCGAAAACCTCGCCATCGAGGAATTTACGGTAGACTGCCGATGATTCACCGTGCGCCTTGCGCCAGTCGAGTTTCGCGCTCACGAACGCGCTCACGAAAACCCACACACCCATGCCCACCATCAGGATGATGCATTTCAACAGCACGAGCAGCATGGCGGGGAAGATGATGGCAAACTCGTTCCACGGCACGCCGCACCATGCGGCCTCTACCGAAACGGCGGCTGCATAGGCGGCACCGGCGATGTAGAGCGGGCGGTAGTAGTGCCATGCGTCTTTATAATAGTTCATGCCATCCCCTGAAGCTTTACGTCTCGCGCATGACGGCGGTCAAGGAACTTGCCCACCAGCCACCAGATAAGGGTGACGCAGATGACAGAAACATAGGCGTCAATCGCGTAATGAAAGCCGAGATAGACCGAGCCGAGGAAAATCGAGCCCGCGAACACGGCGGCCGCCGCGAAAACCACGCGGCTAATCTCGCGCGCGTAAAGTACCAGCAGCCATGCGATAGCGATGTGCATGCTCGGCATGGCAGAAAGCGTGTTGGGATCGAATTTCCGGTCGTTATGCGCCCATTCCAGCAATAAATGGCGTGTTTTGGCGGCGAACAGGAAGGAGTCCTTGGCAATTTGGTCGAAGTTTTTGACAAGGCCGGTATAGGGATTCGGCGATTTCGGCAGGAAATCGTGGAAGAACAGCGGCCCGACAGAGCTGAACATCATGGCAGCAACAGAGCCGAGCAACACCCATGCCAAAAGATACGTCCACAGGAAACGCAAGCGGCGGTGCAGCCTGTCATCCATGAACACGTTATAGCCGACCACAAGGAACATCACCACCAGCCACAGAGCATAAGCGGCATCGAGCATGTATTCCGCCCCCGCACCGTTGACAAGCGGTATAAGAAACTCATGCGGATAACGCCCGAAATGAATGGTCTTGTCCAATGACGCGAAAACGACATCCCACTTCATGCTCGCATACGGGTTGACGATGGGTATCATGGATTTCGCGATAAAGAAAAAATTGTCGGACAGCGTAACGGCGAAAGCAAGGCAGGCATAGGCCCAGCGGTCGCCTTCGAGGTAGCCGCGTGACGCGATGTCGAGTTTTTTTCCCGCCTGTTCCCAGCGCAGCGAAACGCCCCCGCTTCCTGAGAAAAAGAACTGCAGGAAAGAGCCAAGATACATGCCCGTCAGGAATATAAGGGCGATGGCCAGCGTCGTTCCGATAAAGCCGAAAATGTGCAGCAGGTTCGAAGGCTCGACGCCGCACCAGAGGGCAAGCAGCAAGGCCGATACACAATAGGCTGCTGCGACGCAAAGCAGCGGCTTGTGGTCGGCAAGAGCGTTTTTCCAAGACCCCTTCTTCATGCCGCGTCCTCCTGCAACCGGAGATCACGGGGGTAGCGACAGTCGAGGCATTTGCCCGTCACCCACCAAATAATGCTCACCCCTATAACCGAGGCATAAGCATCAATCGCATAGTGGAAACCGAAATAGATGGAGCCGAGGAATATTGTCGCGCAAAAGGCGATCGCTGCCGCGAACAGCCAGCGGTTGAACTCGCGCGCATAGAGCACGACCAGCCACGCAATCGCGATGTGCATGCTCGGCATCGCCGAAATCGCGTTGGGATCGAACAGCGTGTCGCTGCGGGCCCAGCGCAGCAGCAGGCGGCGCGCCATGTCGGCGAAGGTGGCCGATTGCTGCTGCATTTCGCGCAGGTTCAAAACAATCATGTCATACGGACCGCCCTCTTCGGGGAAGAAGCCGTTAAAAAATATCGGCCCGACCGAGCTGAAGGCCGTCGCCATGATAGAGCCGAGCAAAACCCAGGACAGCACATAGCCCCACAGGTAGCGCAGGCGGCGGTGGACTTGCTTGTCGCCGAACAGGTTATAGCCACCCACAAAGGTCATCACGGCAAACCAGAAAACATAGGCGCGGTCGAGCGTATGTCCAAGGTGCAGGCTGTTGACGAAGGGGATGATGAATTTATGCGGATAAACGCCGAAATGCAGCGCCTTGTCCCATGCGGCAAAATCGATATCCCATTTCATTTTTGAAAACGGGTTGGCAGCGGCGATGAGCGATTTCGAAATCAGGAAAAAATTTCCCACCTGCAGCGCAAGGAACCCAACGCAGGCATAGGCCAAACGCTGGCCTGACGTATAGTTGCAGGTTGCTGTGTCAAGCCTTTCAAGGGCCTTTTCCACGCCGTCCTCGGGCGCTGCGGCAAGATAGCCAAAGAACGCAC
>JAYUPV010000474.1:0-10065 GCA_043759865.1 Alphaproteobacteria bacterium
CGTAACTGGTCAGCGACATGCGGCGACTCCGGCTTTTTGTTAGGTAAAATGAACGACCCAATTAAGCAAATTTATGAAAATAAGTCAATCCGGGCCGCCCTGTAAAAACGGCACCACTGCCGCTGAAAGGAGCGGATTTCAAAGCAATTGATATATTATGGAAATTATCCGGCGGCTTTTGCACGCTCGAAAGCGCCGCCATGGTCGCGCGACCATTCGGCGGGCTGGGCAAGGAATTTTTTGACCTCGGCAAAAGTGGCATCGGAGAACAGGTTGCGCGCCCGTGCTTCGGCCAGCACATCCTGCCAGGTGGCAAGAGCGTGCAGGTTCAGTTTTGCATCGGCGAAAATCTGCGGGCTTTCTTTATAGATTCCGTAGAAGAAAACCGAGAACACGTCGCTAACCACCGCGCCGCCGTCACGCAGGGCGTTGGCGAAGGCGACCTTGCTGGCGCCGTCGGTCGCGAGATCCTCGACCAGCAGCACGCGTGCGCCCTCAGGCATCTGGCCTTCAATCTGCGCACCGCGCCCGAAGCCCTTTGGCTTCTTGCGGACATACAGCATAGGCTTGCCAAGCGTTTCAGACATCCATGCGGCATAGGAAATGCCAGCCGTTTCGCCGCCCGCGATATAGTCTACTTTTGAAATGTCGCAGGCGGATTTCAGCAGCTCGCAGCCCATGCGGATGATCTCGCGGCGGGGTTCAAGGAACGAAATAACCTTGCGGCAATCGATATAGACGGGGCTTGCCCAGCCGGAGGTAAAGATGAACGGCTTTTCAGCGTTGAAATGAACGGCCTCAATATCGATGAGCAGCTGTGCGGTGCGTTTAGCGATGGCGGTCTTGTCTATTTTATCCATGGAGTCTTACCACCTGTTGCCCTGACGCGGCGGCTTGAAAATCCAGAAGTTGCGCAGCAAGAGCATCAGGCCAAGGAAGCAGATTTCAATCATCAGCGCGCCGCAGACGGCAAGCGGCCAGCGGAATTTCTCGAGTGTTTCCTGATCGAGCAGCACACTCATATACATGACCCATGACGCGCAGATCATGACGCAGGCCCCGACAACCGACCAGTTAAAAACCGTCAGCGCACGTTCGTTGACCCATTTGGGCACAAAAGCAAAAAAGCACCACAGGACCAAAGCACCGATCATGGCAAGCAGGCCGATAAGGGCACCCATCGTCAAGGCTCCTTCCTCGAAAAAATCAGGTGGTCTTTTGTAGCGGTTTTCTAGGGCTTAAGCAACCGTCAGGCGCTGGTTATGCCGTCTGGGAGGCCATAAAACTCCGGGCGTGGACGCCATCGAGAACACGCTCGAATTTGCGCCGCGCCTCGGGTGACAGGGGCAGGAACTCGGCTGCGATGCCGCGCTTCAGGGCCCTGACGACCTTGCCAGTCTGGACGATATTGACGGTTTCATGCGGCAAGCGGAACCGCAGCGTGAACTGGATGCGGTCGCCCGCGACAATCGCCACACCGGACGGAGGCAGGAAGCACAGCCCCCCCATGCTCCAGTCTTTCAAGCCAAAGGCGCGGTCGGCGACCACCACTTCGGCTTGTATGCCGTCATGCCGGATATACTTGCGGCGGCTGGTGTCTTCGGCGTTGGAAGAACCGTCGCCGATGCCTAATTTTTGCAGAATCTTGCTGATGATCATTTGCTATCCCCTTTTTGGCCGTATCCCCTATCCTGATTCTATATGAGCATGAACCAAAAATTCAAGTTTTCCAGCCATCTATACGCCGTTTTACATGTAAAAACGTTATAAATTGACAATATTATGACAATAATAAGCCAAAACGCCCTTCTTCGCCCTGTTTTGCCCCGTCCGCCGGTGGTTTTGATTGACTCAAGGCCCCCGAAACCTTTATACATTCTCTCCATAAAGCGGATTTCTTTGAACCCGCACCCGTGATCTGGCTCGTCTTGGCTGCCTCGATGACGGTTAAATTCGAAAGGAAAACAAAATGCCAAAAATGAAGACGCACTCTGGCGCGAAAAAACGCTTCAGTGTCACCCGCCGTGGCAAAGTGCAGGCTCGCGCCGCACACAAGCGCCACCGTATGTCAGGTAAATCCAAAAGAATGAAACTCGCCGGCTGCTCGACGCTGATCCTGAACGGATCGGATGCGCGCATCATCCTCGATGATTTCATGCCCTACCAGCGCAAGCTGCAGCGCAAGAAACGCCGTTACACCGGCAAGAACAAGAAGGAGGCTGCATAATGGCCCGCGTTAAAGGGGGCACAGCCTCCATCAACCGCCACAAGAAAATTCTCGAACTGGCGAAAGGTTATCGCGGCCGTGGCAGCAAATGCTTCCGTGTCGCTATCGAAAAAGTCGAAAAGGCCCTGCGTTACGCCTATCGCGACCGTCGCGCCAAGAAGCGTGACTTCCGCGGTCTGTGGATCCAGCGCATCAACGCAGGCGCGCGCCTGCACGGCCTGACCTACTCGACGCTGATGAACGGCCTGAAACTGTCGGGCATCGCGCTCGACCGCAAAGTCCTGTCCGACATCGCCATCCGCGATGCAGCCGGCTTCGGCAAACTTGCCGAACAGGCGAAAGTGGCGCTTGCGAAAAAAGGCACGGCGAAAAAAGCCGCTTAACCGGCTCTCTCGCTAGAATAAATAAAAACTCCGGTGCGAAAGCCCGGGGTTTTTTTATGCTTTATAAAAACCTGAAGGCTACACTTTTCCCGGCGGCTTCATGCCGTTGATTTTAAGCGGCGACGCGCCGGGCGGATTGAAGGTACTCGGATGAAGCGGCTTCGCGGCGTTTGCATCGAATTCCTTGCTTAACGGCGCCTTGCGCAGGCCAACGGGCGGCTCCATCTTCATGCCGGGGCGCGAACCGGAGAGGGATTCTTCGCTCGTTGTGCCAGCGCGGAGTTCGGTCGGCCGGCCACTGCCGACCTTTTTGTCGAGGAAATTGAAAAAGCCCTCGACCGCACGACCGGCATGCATTGCGACGTGGCCAATACCAACGGCAACAACCTTGGCCCAGACGATCTGAAGCAGGGGCACGATGCCGGGCCCGCCGCCCGAGAGCGCCAGAAGAGTCATGCTGATAAATATCGCGCGTTCCGTGATGCGGGCGAGGCGGGTTGCCGCCTCTTCTTCCTGCTCGCGGAAGGTAACGAGGCGCCACAGCGCGCCCATCGTGTATTTGTGTTTGAACGGTTCATTGAACCAGTGGATCTTATTGGCAATCTTTTTGAACACGCCCGGCTTCGGCAGGAGATCGTTGTCATCCGCCATTTCAGGCTGCTGCATTGTCTGCGCCTTGGCCATACCCTACCTCTGATGCCTTGGAAGATTGGCCTTGTTCTCTTTATTGAACTCGCGCTTGGTCGCCCAGCGCTCGAACTGGTCGGCGCGGTCCTTCATTTTTTCGAGCATGATGGTCGTAAGACCCCCTGCAAGCCATGCGGCGCCCTGCATGACCAAAGGCATAATGATAAGGGGGCCGACATCTTTTTCCACGGTGCTGTAATAGGCACCGGCTGCAAGGCCGAGAACGGTTGCAGTGCGTTCCATGACCCGCGCGACGCGGTTGATAGGGCGAGGCGGTCCGGGGTTGATTGCGCCTTCGGTGACGATCGGCAAGAGCTGGCGCAGCGTGAAATGGTTTTTCGGCTCGGAAGTGAGCCAATTGAAAACACCGGTAATGCTTTTGGCGACGCTGAGAACGCTCATGAAAAACCTGCCTGAACCCCGATCTTATAACAGGTTAACCTGTTTTGAAGATTATGTCAATAAATCAAAGGGGTATAGCCCTCTAATCGCTTGATATCGGGCGACAATTACACAAAAGAGATTTTCCTGCCAGCAAGAATATTTCAGAATCAGGTTGTGTTTGCAACTCCCTGTCCTATCTGGTTAATTAACAATTATGGCTCGCCCTGCATCACTCTATATCTGCCAGTCCTGCGGCTCGTCCCACAACCGGTGGGCGGGGAAATGTGAATCCTGCGGCGAATGGAACTGCATCGTCGAGGAAGCCAAGCCCGACCGACCGCCGCAAGGCCTGAGCGGCGGCGTGCGCGGAAAAATCATCGAGCTTCATCCGTTGGCTGGCGTATCGGAAAAAACCGAGCGCCGCGTGACAGGCATCGCCGAATTCGACCGCGTCGCGGGCGGCGGACTTGTCGCGGGTTCGGCACTTCTCATCGGCGGAGACCCCGGTATCGGCAAATCGACTTTACTGCTGCAGGTCACGGCGCTGCTTTCAAAGTCTGCGCACTGCGCCTATGTCTCGGGAGAAGAATCTCTCGACCAAGTACGTCTGCGCGCGCGCAGACTCGGGCTTGCGAATGCGGCGGTGGAGCTCGCCTCGGCGACTAACGTGCGCGACATCATCGAGACCATCGACAAGAAAAATTTTGACGCCGTGGTGATTGATTCAATCCAGACCATGTATCTCGACAACCTCGACTCCGCCCCCGGCACCGTGGCACAGGTACGCGCAAGCGCCGCAGAACTTATCCGTGCGGCAAAACGTCGCGGCACCTGCCTTCTGCTTGTTGGCCATGTGACCAAAGAAGGCCAGATTGCAGGCCCGCGCGTGCTGGAGCATATGGTCGATACCGTTTTGTACTTCGAAGGCGACCGCGGCCACAGCTTCCGTATTTTACGCGCCGTCAAAAACCGTTTCGGCGCGACCGATGAAATAGGCGTGTTTGAAATGGCGGAACAAGGGTTGATAGAGGTTCCAAACCCGTCAGAACTTTTCCTGTCGCAACGCCAGCGTGAAATTTCCGGCAGTGCGGTTTTCGCCGGCATGGAGGGCACAAGGCCGGTGCTGGTCGAAATTCAGGCACTTGTCGCGCCGTCCCCCCTCGGCACGCCGCGCCGCGCAGTTATCGGCTGGGACCAGAGCAGGCTGTCGATGGTACTGGCGGTGCTGGAGGCGCGCTGTGGCGTTGCCATCGGACCGAACGATGTTTATCTGAACGTCGCGGGCGGATTAAAGATTTCCGAACCAGCCGCCGATCTTGCGGTAGCGGTCGCGCTTGCAAGTTCACTCTCGGGCGTTCCCGTGCCGCATGATATGGTCGTGTTCGGCGAAATCGGACTTTCCGGCGAAGTGCGGCATGTGGCGCAGGCCGAACAGCGGCTGAAGGAAGCCTCGAAGCTCGGCTTCAAGAACGCCATGATACCGCATTTGTCCGGCAAAAAACCGTTGAACCCGCACAGCCTGCGCCTGACCGAGATGAAACACCTGAAAGACATTTTGCCCCTGTTTTCGGAGGAGAAATAATTACATGACACCCGCCGCGCTCGATATCACCATTGCCATCATCCTGCTGCTTTCCGCTCTGGTTGCCTATTTCCGCGGCATCATCCGCGAGGCCTTCACCTTCGTCGCGCTACTCGTGGCGGCGGGTACGGCCTATTTCGGCGGCGATATGATGATCTCGCCTTTCAACAAATGGCTGAAGGTCGACCAGCGGGGCGAAGAAGCAGCCGCCGCCGTCAGCAAATCTGCCGCAGCGGGCGCACAGATTGAAACGGCGATGGCACTCAAGGCACATCTCTTTATGGGGGTGATGTCGTACGAACAGCTTGCTACCATCTGCGCCTATGCCTCGGTCTTTATCTTTTTCTACCTCGTCATGACGCTGGTCGGTTATTTTGCTTCGCGGGCCGTGAACGAGGCGGGGCTTGGCATTGTCGACCGCCTTCTCGGCGCAGGCTTTGGCCTTGCACGCGGCTTTGTCGTCGTGTTCCTGTGCTTCCTGCCTATTTCGTTTATGTTCGACAAGGATAAACTCCCCGACTGGGCGAAAAATTCTGTGAGCGTGCCGATCCTCGTGCAGACAGTCGCCTTCGTCGACGAAAAGGTCGACCTGAAAAAACTCATCGCCGATAACGGCAAGACCGTGATCGACAAGGTCAGCAAGTACAAGCGCCCACCCGCCGAGAAGCCCGCCGAAAAAACCGTCTCGCCGCCCGAGGTCAGCCCCGCCGCAGGCGACGACGAGGACGACCTGAAGCAAGAACTGCTGCACGACGAAAGACAGGCAAGGCCGCAATGACGACTCCGAAACGCGCAGCCAGACACGACACCTCCGGCAACCGTCCGCTTAAAACGCGCGTGTTTGTGATTGCCGTGGTGCTGTGCTGCGCGATTGCCTCCACCGTCTCGCTGTTCGACCGCAAAGAACTGCCCGCCGCCCTGCGCGACAGCCCCTATGTGGCCGAGGCCTACAAGCTGCGCGACCGCGCGCTGCAAAAAGGCGGGGAATGGATGCACCGCAACGAAACCGTGGCCGACGAAGGAAAAAAACAGCAAGGCTACCCGACCGAGGACCGCAAGAAACTCGAAACGATCATTAATAAAGGCGCGCAAGGCAATGATTAAGAACCTGTTCAGGAAATCTCCCGAAAAAAGGCTCGCGAACCGCGTGGCGCTTATCACCGGCGCTTCGCGCGGCATCGGCGCTGCTGTTGCCAAGGCTTTCGCAGCCGAAGGCGCGCATGTGATTTTGCTGGCGCGCACGCAAGGCGCGCTCGAGGAAGTCGACGACGCCATACAATCGGCCGGCGGCAAGGCGACGCTGCTGCCTTTTGATCTTGCCGAAACGAAAAAAATCGAAGGCATCGGCCCCACCATCGCCGCGCGCTTCAAGCGTCTCGATATTTTTGTCGGCAACGCCGCGATGCTGGGCAACCTGAGCCCCGTCGCCATGTCGGATCCGAAAGTTTTTGAAGAAACCCTCCGCGTCAATTATTTCGCCAATTACCACCTGATCCGCGCGCTCGACCCGCTCTTACGCGGCGGCGACGCAGGGCGCGCGATTTTTGTGACCTCGGGCGCAGCACATATGAGCAGCCCGTTCTGGAGCGCCTATGCCGCGTCAAAGGCCGCGCTCGAAGCGATGGTTGCGGCTTACGCTGCCGAAACCGCCTACAGCCCCCTGAAGGTTAATATCCTCGACCCCGGCGTGGTGCGCACGGGACTGCGTCACGACGCCTTCCCCGCCGAAGACCCGACGACGCTGCCACAGCCCGAAGCCATTGTGGAGCGGTTCATCGAGCTCGCCTCGCCCGCCTGCGAAAAGACCGGCAAGATTGTCGCAGCGGCGTAATACATGAGCATCGCCAACCCCTATCTGCACGGGCATGACGACAGCAGCAACCTGAACCTGAAGCGCTGGGCGGCTGTCGCGAGCCTGTCTGTGGCTTGCATTCTTATCGTTACAAAACTGTTCGCCTTTCTTGCGACCGATTCCGTAAGCCTTTTGTCGTCGCTAATGGATTCGTCTTTCGACGCTATGGCGTCGATGGTGACCATGCTGTCCATCATCCACGCCGCGACGCCCGCCGACGAGGAACATCGTTTCGGCCACGGCAAGCTCGAAGCGCTTTCGGCGCTCGGGCAGGCGGTGTTTATTTTCGGTTCCGCGATTTTTCTGATTTTCGAGAGCGTGCGGCGGTTCATTTCACCCCTTCCAATCCACGAGCCGCAAATCGGCATCGCCGTCATGATTTTTTCCATTGTGCTGACCGCGATACTGATCGTGTTCCAGATGTATGTCATCCGCAAAACCAAATCCATCGCCATCTCCGCCGATTTCCTGCATTACAAGGGCGACTTACTGATGAATCTCGGCGTGTTTGGCGCGCTGGTCGCAACCTATTACAGCAAGTGGCCTTATTTCGACCCGCTTTTTGCCACGGTCATAGCGTTGTCGTTGCTCTGGGGCTCTTACTCCGTCACAAAAGAAAGCTTCGATATTCTAATGGACAAAGAACTTCCCAACGCCGAACGCGACAAGATTTTGCAGCTGGTGAAAAACCACCCGCAGGTGCAAGCGGTACATGACCTGCGCACACGCAACACAGGCGAGCGCATTTTCATCGAGTTTCACATGGAGGTCGACGGCGACCTGACCCTCAACCGCGCCCATGCGATAACCGAAGAAGTCGAAAAACTTCTTTACGAGGCCTTCCCAAAATCCGAAGTTCTCATCCACGAAGAGCCCGCCGGCATCGATGACCACCGGCTGGACAACATCATCCCCATCAAGGGCGGTTAATCTTTATACGGGTTCTTTGACGCCTTGAGCACGACGCGAATGGGAACGGCGGGAATGTCGAAATCGCGCCTCAACCCGTTGACGATATAACGCTCATGCGAGTCAGGATAGTCTTCGGGCCGCGACATCCACAGGGCGAAAGTGGGCGGGCGGGATTTCAGCTGGGTCATGTAGCGCAGGCGGTTCTGGTTGCCCTGTACGAGAGGCGCAGGGTTCGCGCTTTCCATGCCGCGCAGCCAGCGGTTGAGCCTGCTGGTCGGCACGCGGGTGTTCCAGAAGGCGTAAACGTCGAGCACACCCTGCATGACGGCATCGAGCTTCTTGCCGCCCTGTAACGCGGAGAGGGGAATGACCGGCACTTCGCGCACCTTGGGCATTGATTTCTGCATCTGGTGGGCAAGCTCGTCGAGTTTTTCCTGCCGGTTCGTCACAAGGTCCCATTTGTTGAAAACCACGACCAGCGCGCGGCCTTCCTCGATCACATGGTCGGCGATAACAAGGTCTTGCTTTTCAAACTCGAGCGTGGCGTCGATAACCAGCACCACCACCTGTGCGAGGCGGATGGCGCGCAGGCTATCCTGCACCGACATATGTTCGATAACGTTGGAAACGCGCGACTTGCGGCGCATACCGGCGGTATCGACGAGGCGCAATTTACGCCCGCCGAATTCCCAGTCGACATGCACGGCATCGCGGGTGATGCCCGCTTCGGGGCCGACCATCGAGCGGTCTTCGCCCAGTATCGCGTTCAGAAGCGTCGATTTTCCCACATTGGGGCGACCGACGATGGCAACCTTAATGGGGTTTTCGAGGTCTTCGGTTTCAACCTCGTCGCCGAAGCCGGTTTCCGCGCCCTCGGCATATTTCTGGAAGTATTTTTCGATTTCTTCTTCTTCGGTCGGCTCTTCCTCGGGCGGGTCGACGGCTTCAACGAGGGGGCGCAGCAGGTCGTAGAGGTCTTCCATGCCCTGCCCGTGTTCGGCGGAAATAGGAATGGGCTCGCCAAGGCCAAGCTCATAGGCCTCGTACATGCCCTCCATCGCCTTCGCGCTTTCGCACTTGTTCACGATGAGCGCGGATTTTATCTGCTGTTTGCGGAGCCAGAGCGCGAAATGCTTGTCCATGGGCGTAAGACCCGTGCGGGCATCGACCACAAGAAAGGCGAAATCCGCCTTGGCGAGCGCGCGTTCGGTCTGCTGGCGCATGCGCGCCTCGATGGAGGCATCGAAACTTTCTTCAAGACCCGCCGTGTCGATGACGCGGAATTTCAGACCGCGCAGTTCTGCATCGGCCATGCGCCAGTCGCGCGTAAGTCCCGGCGTGTCATGCACCAGCGCAAGGCGCTTGCCGACAAGGCGGTTGAACAGGGTGGATTTTCCGACGTTCGGGCGGCCGATGATGGCGACGGTGAATGTCATTACCGGTATGCACGCAGCTGGCCGTCTTTGGTCAGGATAATCAGAGTGTTTTCCGCGACCACGGGCGGCAGATCGGCATCGCCGCCGATTTTTTCACGGCGGATAATTTTACCATCCTGCGGGCTGACCTCGGCCATGTAGCCGTTGCTGGAAACCACGATGAGGCGGTTGCCGGCGAGCACGGGGCCTGCCCAGACGACGGGCTGTTCACGGTCGCCTTCTTCGTTGCGCGGCAGGGGCGTGACCCAGCGGATATCGCCGCCCGACCGTGTGAGCGCGGTCAGCTGCTGGTCGGAGGACATGACGAAAACGGTATCGCCCGCCGCCCACGGAGTTTCGGCGGAGCCGATTTCACGCTGCCACAAACGCTGGCCGGTGATTTGATCAAGCGCAACCATGCGGCCGGAGAAGGACACGGCGTATACGACTCCTTGGTCAATGACCGGCAGGCCCTTGATGTCGGATATGGAGGCGAGCGCACCGGTGCGACGCACGGCGGAAAGATTGTCTTCCCAAACAACCTGCCCGTTTTCGGGGCGCAAGCCGAAGATTTCGCCCGAGGACAGCGGCAGCACAACCAGCGACTGGTCGGCGGCGGGTGA
>JAYUPV010000475.1:0-2264 GCA_043759865.1 Alphaproteobacteria bacterium
ATGATGGGGGTGGAGTAGGGGTGGTTCACGAACAGCGCGGTCATCAGCTGTTCCTGAAATTTCGCCTGCGGGGTGTTGTCGATGCGCTGGCGGCGCTCCTCGATGATGACTTCGCGCTCGGAGGCAATCTGCTCCTCCTTCAGCACGAGATTCATCATGCGGTCGGCTTCCATTTCCATCGCCTTGGCGAGGTATTCGCGCGGCACGTTCTGGTAGTAGGCGGTATAGTCATGCGCGGTGAAGGCGTTGTCGGTGCCGCCCAGTTTCTTGATGGTGGTCGAAAATTTTCCGTCGGGGACTTTGGGTGTGCCCTTGAACATCAGGTGTTCGAGGAAATGCGCCACGCCGCTCTCGCCCGGCTTTTCGTCGGCGGCACCAAACTTGTACCAGATCATGTGCGTCACCACGGGGGCGCGGTGGTTGGGCAGCACGATGACCTGCAGGCCGTTTTCGAGGGTGAAGGTTTCGGCATTGAAAGTCTTGGCCTCCACCCCTTGAGAGAGCAGCAAAAACGCCACCACAGCTATGACTTTCAGCACCTTCATGACCCGCCTTGGTTTATCGTGTTTGTTAATGCTAGACTGCCTGCGTATAGACACCATATTTAACAGAGGCAGGCCATGAAAAAAAGCAGCCCCGACTTTATAAAACAGACACTGAAACCTTTTCGCACCGAAATCGATGATATCGACGACCAGATATTGAAACTGCTGGGCAAGCGGTTCGACGTGGTCAAAAAGGTCGCCAAGGTCAAGATTAAGCACGATATTCCGGCATTTCTTGGCGACCGCGTGACGCAAGTGCGTGAACGTGCCGCCACCAACGGCTTGAAATATGGAATTGATCCTGATTTCATGCGCACCCTCTACACCTTCATCATCTACCAGTCCTGCGCCATCGAGGACCTGTTGAAAGCCGCCGCGACGCAGAAGAAAAAGGCGTGACCGGAGAACCTGAAACACCGGAAGCCGAAGCGCGGGCGCCCGATGGCGGCCTGCCTGCGCGCCGCGCTGCCTATGCGATACTGAACGATATTATCTTCCAGAAGAAAAATCTCGACGAAGGCTTTGTGCGTGCGCCGGGGATTGATGGTCTGCCCGCGCGGGACAAGGCTTTCGTGCGGCTGCTCGTCTCGCTGGTGCTGAAACGCGCGGCGGAGATTGATGCCGTGCTGGCGCACCTGCTGCACGAACCGCTTGCCGACCTGAAGCCGCCGCAGCTGGTCAATATTTTCCGCCTTGGCGTGGCGCAGTTTATTTTCCTGCAAACACCTGCGCATGCCGTGGTGAACACGACGGTTGAGCTGGCCGAGGCCGAGGGCATCGCGCATCACAAGCCGCTGGTGAACGCCGTCATGCGTCGCCTGACCCGCGAAGGCGTGACCCTGCCCGACAGTCGCGATGCCGGTCGCATGAACACGCCCGCATGGCTGTGGAACGAATGGATGAACGACTACGGCGTCGAAACCGCGCTTGCCATCGCCGCCGCGAATTTTGACGAAGCGCCGATTGATTTTTCGTGCAAGAGCAACCCCGAACAATGGGCTGAAACGCTCGGCGCGACTTTGCTGCCGACCGGCAGTTTGCGAAAGAACACGGGCGGGTTTATTCCCGACCTGCCGGGTTTTACGCAAGGGGCGTGGTGGATACAAAACGCCGCCGCCGCCTTGCCCGCAAAATTGTTCGGCGATGTCGCGGGCAAAACTATTGTTGATTTATGCGCAGCACCGGGCGGCAAAACTGCGCAGTTGGCGGCAGCGGGCGCAAAAGTGATTGCGGTGGACCGCTCCGCCGAGCGCGTCAAGCGCCTTGCCGAAAACATGCAGCGGCTCAGCTTCGACGTGGAAACGGTTATTTCCGATGGCACGGTCTGGCAACCGAAAGAACCTGTTGACGCAGTTCTTATCGACGCACCCTGCACCGCGACCGGCACAATACGCCACCAGCCTGATGTGCTGTGGCTGAAAGAACAGCGCGATCAGGAAAAGCTCGCCGCGCTGCAAAAAAAGTTATTGCTCAACGCCGTGCGTATGCTGAAACCGGGCGGGATGCTCGTCTACTGCACCTGTTCCCTGCAAAAGGCGGAAGGCGAAGACCAGTCGCTGTGGCTGTTGCAGCAGAACCTGCCCGTGCGTATTTCTCAGATATCCCGCACCGAAATTTCAGGCACAGCCGACATGATAACCGCGCGCGGCGAATTGCGATGCCTGCCGTTGCATTGGCAAAATATCGGCGGAATTGACGGGTTTTACGCGGTGCGCTTCG
>JAYUPV010000476.1:0-3740 GCA_043759865.1 Alphaproteobacteria bacterium
CGAATTATTGCTCTGGCTGACTTGCTGTCTTTTGACGCGAAACCATACCTATTTGGCATGAATATGTCAAGAATTAAATTCCATAATTTTGATTGACTATTACCCTGTAAAGGCATAACTTCCCCGACCAGAAGGCAAATAGAGGTGTAAAAAAATGGCAGCAGCGATCCTTGCTGCCGCGCCGGCTCCAGCGGCGGCTTTCGACGACACGGGAATCGATCAAGCAAAATCAAGCCACGGTTACCTGAGAAAATTCTTTACCAAAGCAGCGGATATCGGGAGCCGCGCTGCCGTCACGAATGTATTCAAGATCGCGACCGTTTCTGTTCTTGCGGGCGCGGGGCTTTCTTCTTTCGTCACCATCGGTGCTGCAGCTGTCGCGGCGGGCGCGGGCTCCGCGCTTTACAGCTTTTCAAAAGATGTTTTCGTTGACTGGCGCAAGGCGCGTGCGGACGGCGGAAAAATCGACTGGCGCGACCCCGCGCGTTTGAAGCGCGCAAAAATCGCGCTACTCACCGGCACGGCGGGCGGCGCATTCGGCGCATGGCTTGCCGGTACGGATTTTTTCAAGGCAGGTCTTGAAGCAGCGCAGGAATTCGGCGGCCGCGCGCTGTCGATGATTTTTTCCAGCGCACAGGCCGCAGAACTTCCGGCAGCGGCAGCGCAGCTCGCGCACGCATTACCCGCAACGCCGCAGGAGCCGACGGTGCTGGGGCGTCTGTGGCAAACGGCGATGAAGTCTGACCAGGCGCAGGGCAAATTCATGGCGCAGCTGCTGAAGGCCGACCCCGACAACCTCAATTCCGTCACGCCGCAATTCCTGAAAGACCGCGCAAACGAAGTGCTGCGCCTGAAAGATATTCCGTGGCAGGAAAGGCTGACGCTGGCGCACGACCTTGCCGAAACCGCGAAAGAACGCGGCAACAAGCAGGCGGTGCAGTTCCTGAAAGACCTTGCGAAGCTCGGCTATACCGCGCCGGTCGCCCCGGTCGCGCAGGCCGTCGCGCCGGTGCTCGAGGCCGTCGCGCCGGTACTCGAGACGGTCGCGCCCGTCCCCGCCGCGCAGGTTTTCAACGAAGCCGCCACCTGCCTTGTCACCGCGCCCGATGCGGCAGGCGACTACGGCATTGATTGCGTGACGAACACACCCGTGATGAAACCGGGCGATTATGTGGGCTTTGCCGACAAGCTGCAGCCGGAATTGAAAGTCGTAACCAGCCTGCTCCCCGGTTCGACCGACGTGCCGACTGAATCTTTCCTGCATGAAATGGTTGTTTCGGACGGTATCGCACGGCTGGATGTGCTGCGCGCCGCGAAACCTAAGGCCCTTTTGGGCCTTTGAGCAAACCAAACGTGCGGTCGAGGTTTTCGATTGAATCCGCAATCACTTCCGCATTATTCGGCTGATAGCCGCCGCCGAAAACCATGGCGATGGGGATTTTTTTCTCGAGAGCGTATTTGAAAACCATTTCGTCGCGCTCCAGAATTCCCTCGCGCGAAACCGACGCGCGGCCGAGCCGGTCGCCTTCCAGCACGTCGGTGCCCGCGACATAGAAAATCACATCGGGCTTGAAATCTTTATCCGCGTCTTCCAGCACACGCTCGATGACGGGCAAATAAGTTTCGTCCTTCGCATACAGCCCCATCCCCTGCCCGACATTGATGCGGTATTGCGCGTCGATGTCTTTGGGGAAAAGGTTGCGGGCGTAGACATCGACGATGAACACATCGTTGTCGCGGTCGAAATCTTTCGCATATCCGTCGCCCTGATGCGCGTCGAAATCGATGATCATGACTTTTTTCACGTTCGGGTTTTCGGCGCGCAGCTTTTGCACCGCAAGCGTGATATCGGCAATCGCGCAGAAACCGTGGCCGTGATCGGCTGACGCGTGATGATAACCGCCGCCGAGATTGAACGCCCAGCCCTGCTCCAGCGCCATCTGCCCCGCCAGCACAGTGCCCGCGGCCTGATAACGCATGGGGTCGAGGATTTCGCGCTGGATGGCTTCAAGCGGCATCGCCGCCACTTCCGGCACTTCAAAAATTTTCGACAGCGCCTTGCGGTCGCCGAGCTTTTGCAAATATTCCGGCGTGTGGACGGCGGCGAGATCGGCATCGGTCGCTTTCACCGGCACAATTTCCTCGCCCTTCGCGATCAGCCCGCGCCGCACAAGCTCGTTGAACACGTTTGTCGATTTGCGCGTGTCGACCGGATGCAGTTTATCGACGCCTTCCACGAGAATGTCGTAGGACGGGCTGTAGATAACCGCTTTTTTGCCGGCCGTGTTGAACGCCTGCGACGCCATATTCTGCTCCAAAGGTGAGCATCCAAGATACATAAATTTTCATAATTTGTAAAGGGTTTGGGCGGGATTGGAGCGGAAAGAAGCCGGATTCGGCGGGAAAGCGGGGATTTTGCGGTTTTGGTCGCATGCCGGCTGCGTGATGAATGTGCGTTTAGCGCATAAATTTTATATATAACTTGCTGATATATAATTGTATTGCGAATATTATTGTAAATTACGTTGCGATAAATAGAATTTCCTGATATGGTTATTCTATGCCCGATACGTCGGGCGGGTTTAGAAGCCCCGGTTATTGAACATTGTGAATAGAACTAAAAAAGGCCGCCGCAGCAGAGCCGTTGCCTTTACCACCCGCCCCTCGCAGTCGAGCACAGCTGCGCCCGGAGGAGACGTCCTCCGGTGCGTATGCGGGGGTTTGCTAGCACGCCCCAAATATCTCAAGCATCTGCCCCCCCCCCTTGGTAGCGCTTGCCCCATCCGTCCTTTATTTAGGTGCCTTAGGCCCCGTTTCGCTCAAAAGAGATTCCCGGAACATCAGAAATTTTTTGTACAATGCTTTCCATTCTCTTTTGGGTCTGGTTACATCCCACATCGCAAATTTCACTTCACCGTCCCAAATGCTGCTCCAGCATACTTCGTAGTCAAGTTCTTTACTTTTTTTGAAGCGCCTTTCGCAGGCAAAAATAGCAGGCTCTCCAGTGGAAGAGAGCAAGTCCGGATCGTCGGATATGTAGATATTATGCCTGTTATGCAACCCCCTAACAGCCCAGGAAACCTTCTCACGATCAAGCGGCGGCTCTGTATATCTTAGAATCGGCCTATCCTCTCTCTTCCATGCATAAAACCCATCCTCCATTGGAAGATCGCTCAGCTTGGTATTCAACAATTGCATCAATTTTTTTAGGTCTCCAGCCAAGGTATGGAATTCCTTGTGCGTCGGGGGATAACCATTGGCAATAGATAACGTGAGACTTTTTTGAGATAAAGGAGTGCCCTTTGTGTCGAATTCTTTTTCAGTGCCCTCTAAAAAAAGCGAATACTTTGCACTAACGCTCAAGGAGTGTAGCTCCAAAGGCTGGGCAGCATGGCAAAGATCTTCCAACATCCCTGGCCTTATGTTCATCGGCCGAACCTTCCCGGACTCGGGAAGTGAAAAAATCTTACTTCCTATTTTTACGCGTACGGGGCTGACACAGGGAATGTAGGGTCGTTTTGAGGACATCGCCAACGCGGGTGGCGTATCTGCCACCAGAAGTAATATCGCCTGCCCGCCCACATACAATGCGACCGCTAAAACTAATATCTTCAAAACTGATTTCGGAATTCTCTTCATCCCCCTGCCCTTTCCCGGAGAAGAACCCGCTTTGTTCAAGGTGTCGGAGTACTTGCCCCCTTTTAAGACGCTTCGCGGTTTATAAACCACGGTACTGGATT
>JAYUPV010000477.1:0-6373 GCA_043759865.1 Alphaproteobacteria bacterium
CATCATAACCCAATTGCCACCCCGATGAAAATCGGGGTCCAGTTCATATAACTTCTATCGTAAAATTTCGAGATAGGAGTCTTATAGACTGGACCCCGATTTTCATCGGGGTGGATAGGGGAGTTACTGCCCCTGCGCCACCGTAAACCCGCGCACGCCGTCGAAGCTGTAGAGGTTTTCGGTTTTGATGACCTCGATGCCGGATTTCAAAAAGGACTGGAGCAATTGCACGACCTGTTCGGCGGTGACGGGGGCGGTGTCGTTGGCAGCGGTGAAGCGGCAGCGCCAATGATCGCCCTGTTCCGATTTCGCGATGGCCTCGGGCCAGACGAGCAGGCCGCGGCTGTCGATGCTGGAAAGCTTCATTGAATTGCTGAGCGACTTGACGGTGTTCGCCAACTCGTCCACGCCGTTCGCGCCCTGCCAGTCGACAAAAACATCGACGCCTTCAAGTTTTTTCGCGCCGGTTTTCGGCATCTGGATGTCATGCAGCTTCACGGTCTTGTCGCCGCCGAAAGTAACGGGGCGGAAGAAACGCGGCGCGTGGTTCAGGCGCTCGATGACCGCGTCGGAAAATTCCTGCGTGTTCGCGCGGCGCGACGAGATTTGCGGGTTGAAAATCTCGCCGGTGTGGATGCCGTCTTCAATCGTGCGCAGCCACGCATTCTGGATGTTTTCGGCGACCGCGCCCTGGCCCAGATGCTGCAGCATCAGCACCGCTGCGTTCAACAGGCCGGAGGGGTTGGCGATGCCCTGACCCGCGATATCGGGGGCAGAGCCGTGGACGGCCTCGAACATCGCGCCGAATTTGCCGATATTGGCCGAGCCGCAAAGCCCGACCGAGCCGGAAACTTCCGCCGCGATGTCGGACAAAATATCGCCATACAGGTTTTCCGTCACCACCACATCGAACAAATGCGGCGCCGCCGCGATTTTCGCCGCGCCGATATCGACGATCATGTGGTTGGAGGTAATGTCGGGCGCGTATTCCTTGGCGACCGTGTCAAAAATTTTGTGGAACAGCCCGTCCGTCATTTTCATGATGTTGTCTTTGGAAATGCACGTCACCTTTTTCCGGCCGTAGGTTTTCGCGTATTCGAATGCGTAGCGGATGATGCGCTCGGAACCCGTGTGCGAAATAAGTTTCAGGCATTGCACCACGTTGCCGGTTTGCTGGTGTTCGATACCGGCATATAAGTCTTCCTCGTTCTCGCGCACGATCACCATGTTCATCACCGGCTGCGTGGTGCGGACATAGGGGTGGTAGGAAATGCAGGGGCGCACGTTTGCGAACAGCGCCATCGATTTGCGTACCGTCACGTTCAGGCTCTTGAACCCGCCGCCCTGCGGGGTGGAAATGGGTGCTTTCAAAAAACATTTTGTGCGCTTGATGCTTTCCCACGATTTGTCTTCGATGCCCGACATGATGCCGCGTTTGTAGACTTTTTCGCCAATTTCGATGGTTTCGATTTCCAGTTGCGCGCCCGCCGCCTCGAGGATCTTCAGCGTCGCCGCCATGATTTCGGGGCCGATGCCGTCGCCGTGGGCAACTGTGATGGGGGATTTCTTGGTCATGTTTTTCATAATCCTCTAAAAAGCGAGTGCGCGTTCAAGCGGTTGCCGAGGGTGCTTTTTAGCACGAGATTATTGTGGCTTAAAGCCTGTCATTTGCAATACCATCCAGACGATTTTAACGGTGGAGGAAAGCATGCTCCCGCAGGAAATTATCCGCAAAAAACGCGACGGCCACAAACTCTCCGAGGCCGAGATAAAAGAATTCATCGACGGCGTGACCTCCAAAAACGTGTCCGAAGGGCAGGTGGCGGCGTTTTGCATGGCGACGCTCTTGAAAGGCATGGATATGCCCGAGCGCGTGGCGCTCACCTCCAGCATGGCGAAATCCGGCACGGTGATGGACTGGAAGGGCGAAAATTTGCCGGGTCCGACCCTCGACAAGCATTCGACCGGCGGCATCGGCGATAAAGTGTCGCTCATGCTCGCGCCCATCGTCGCGGCCTGCGGCGGGTTTGTGCCCATGCTGTCGGGGCGCGGTCTCGGGCATACGGGTGGCACGCTTGATAAAATGGACGCCATCCCCGGTTATAAATCGCAGCCCGATATTGCGCTGTTCCGCAAAACGGTGAGCGAGTCCGGCTGCGCCATCATCGGCGCAACGCCCGACCTTGCGCCCGCCGACCGCATCATCTATTCCATCCGCGATGTGACGGGCACGGTTGAATCGCTCGACCTTATCACGGCTTCGATTTTGTCCAAAAAGCTCGCCGCCGGTTTGAGCGCGCTGGTGATGGACGTAAAATTCGGCACGGGCGCTTTCATGCAAAAATATGAAGACGCCAAGGCGCTGGCCGAAAGCATCGTGCATGTCGCGAACGGCGCGGGGCTGCCGACTGTTGGCTTGCTGACCGACATGAACCAGGTTTTGGGGCGCAGCGCGGGCAACGCGCTTGAAGTGACCGAGGCTATCGAATACCTGCAAAACAAAAACATCGACAAGCGCCTGCACGAAGTGAACGTGTCGCTGACAGCGGAGTTGCTGGTGCTAGGCAAGCTGGCGAAAGATGTGAAAGAAGCCCGCGCGAAAATCGAGGAAGTGATAAAGAACGGCAAAGCCGCCGAACACTTCGCCAAAATGGTGACGCTGCTGGGTGGCCCCGCCGACCTGATGGAAAAGCCGGGAAAATATTTGAAAAAAGCGGCGGTGGTCAAAGAGTTTTATCCCGAGAAAAAGGGTGTGGTGTCGGCTATCGACGCGCGCGCCATCGGCATCGGCATTGTGGAACTTGGCGGCGGTCGCTCGAAACCGGCCGACGGCATCGACTATTCCGTCGGCCTCACTCAAGTCGCGCAGATCGGCGAGGAAACAGGGCAGGGGGCGCGGCCGCTTGCCGTTATCCATGCAAAAGACGAAGTGTCGTGGCAGAAAATGGCGCGCACGCTCTCTGCAGCCGCCACCATCGCCGAAAAAACCGATGCCAGCGAACAGCTCGTTCGGTTGAGGATTGCGGCATGAAAAGGCTTTCCCCCGCAGAGCTGAAAAAATACAGCGCGATTGCAAAAAAAGCGCGCGACAACGCGTATTGCCCTTATTCCGACCATCCCGTCGGCGTCGCGCTGGTGTCGACCACGGGCAAAGTCTATGCGGGCGCGAATGTCGAGATTGCAAATTACAAGGGCATCTGCGGCGAAGGCTCGGCCATTTCCGCCATGGCGACGGCGGGAGAGCGCGGCATTCGCGCGCTCGTTGTCATCGGCCCCGCGATGGAATATCTCTGCACGCCCTGCGGCGACTGCCGCCAGCGCATTCGCGAATTCGGCGGTAACGACACGCTGATTTATTCGCTGTGGAAAGACGGCAGGCTCGGGCAGATACACACGCTCGGCGAATTGCTGCCGCTGTCCTTCGGCCCCGAAAATATGGCGGAAGTCGGACACGGCCCGCTCAAGAACAAAAAGACCGAGACCAAGACCAAAAAATAACAAGAAACGAAAATAGAACGGATAATAGAGGACAATGACTCCCCCACCCGCTGCCCCGGATCTCCGCCGGCAAACGCTTGTCGCTATCGGCTTGACCTGTTTCGCTTATGCCCTGTTCAATGTGGGCGACGCCGTGTTGAAGCTGCTGGCGGAGCGGCATTTGCACTTTTCGCAGATTGTTATTATCAACTGCAGCTTCATTATCTTTTTCACCGCGCTGTCGGGCTGGCTCCGCCACGGCAAAAAAGGTTTCAAGGTGCAAAACCCGAAACTGATTTTAATGCGCGCCGGTTTTTCGGCCATCACCGGCATCTGCAACATTCTCGCGCTGCCGTTTATCAAGCTGACGACGTTTTATACATTGGTGTTTACCTCGCCGTTCTGGGTGGCGCTGCTGGCTTCGGTTTTCCTGAAGGAAAAACTGGTGCCGAGCCGCGTGCTGGTGATTTTGTCGGGCTTTGCCACGGTCGCCTTCGTTTTCCACCCTGGTGCGGGGTTGTTCGACCAGCATGCCGTCATGATTTTGGTCGGCGCGTTCTTTTATTCCTGCGGCCTTGTCATCATGCGCAAGATGGGCCCGAAGGAAAGCAGGTCGAGCATGATTATAGTCGGCTCGGTGGTCAGCATGCTCGCGGTGTCGCCGTTTTTCGCGGGCCATTGGCAGCCGCTCGGCGCGGAGGAATGGGGGCTGTTCCTGCTGATGGGCACGTTAAGCTCCATCTCCGTCACCGCCATCGCCTATGCGTTCCAGAACGCGCCCGCGGCCTCGGTCATCGCGCCGTTCCATTACACGCAAATCGTGTGGGGCGCGATACTCGGCTATTACATGTTCAATGAAGTGCCCGACGACCGCGTGATACTGGGGGCTGCCTGCATCATCGCGGCGGGGCTGTACCTGATTTTCAGCGAAACGCGCGGCCCGAAAAAAGCGAAAAAGAAAAAAGGACAGCCGGAACTGCCCGAAACAGCCGCACCGCCCTAATTTTTTCCTTCAGCCTCAAGCCGCACAATGGTCTTCCAGCCATCGCGCATATACTGCCAGCCCGACCAGACGGTCAGCACCGTGGCGAGCAGGAAGCCTGCCTTGCCGATTTCCTGCGAATAGGGCACAAGGTCGGGGCCATAGGGCCCTGCGATGAGGAAGCCGATGAACAGCATTTGTATCGTCGTCTTCCATTTCGCAATCCATGTGACCTGCGAGGTCACGTTGTAGGCCGCAAGGAATTCGCGCATGCCGGAAATCACGATCTCGCGCAGGTAAATGATAATGGCGGGGATAATCCACACGCCGTCAAGCCGCTGGAACGCGACAAGGCAGATGAGCGACACGCCCACCACCATTTTGTCGGAGGATGAATCGAGGAACTTGCCGAGCAGCGTTTCCTGTTTCAGCATCCGCGCAATTTTTCCATCGAGGAAGTCCGACAGACCCGCGAGGGTGTAAAGAATAACGTTCGTCCATGCCGGCCACGAAACCTTGTCGCCGAGCCACGCGTAATCAAGGTAAAACAGCGCGACCATCACCGGCAGGTAAGCAACGCGGAACAGGCAAAGCATATTGGGTATGTTGAACGTGCCTTTGGGTATCTGCATTTTTTTATTCTTCTTTCTCGTGGAAGAAACCGTAGATCTTTTCCGCCACGGCTTTGCTGATGCCGGTCACCTTTTGTAAATCAGCCACCCCCGCCTCCGCAACTGCTTTCGCTGAACCGAAGTGCAAAAGCAACGATTTCTTGCGCTTGCCGCCTATTCCGGGGATAGTGTCGAGCGGGTTTTCGCCGATGGCGCGTGACCTTTTTGCACGGTGGGCCGTTATGGCGAATCGGTGCGCCTCGTCGCGCACGCGCTGCAGGAAATATAAAACCGGGTCGCCGGGCTCGAGGCTGAAGGGCTCGCGGCCTTCCATGAAAAAACGCTCTCTACCCGCATTGCGGTCGGGGCCTTTGGCAACCGCCACCACCGGTACGCCCTGCACGCCAAGCTCTGCCAATGCCTGCAGCACGGCGTTCAGTTGCCCCTGGCCGCCGTCGATCAGCAGCAGGTCGGGCCATTGCACTCCCGCGCTGCCGTCTTTTAACAGCGACTGGAAACGCCGCGTGAGCATTTCCTTCATCATCCCGTAATCGTCGCCGGGCGTGACGGGCCCTTTGATGTTGAATTTGCGGTACGCATTTTTCACCCAGCCTTCGGGCGAGGCGACAATCATCGCGCCCACGGCATGCGTGCCGGAAATATGGCTGTTGTCGAACACCTCGATGCGCTCGGGCGGGTTGTTGAAGCCGAGGATTTCGGCGAGCCGCTCGAACACCTGTTCCTGCGACGCTTCGACCGCCATGCGCCGCGCCAGCGCCTCGCGCGCGTTTTTCGCCGCCATCTCGACGATTTCTTTTTTCTTGCCGCGCGACGGGTTCTGGATGAAAACCGCGTGACCTGCCTTCATTTTGAGTGCCGCCTCCATCACCATCAGGTCGGGCAGCTTTTCGTTGATGATGATTTCTTTCGGCACGGGCTTGTTGGTGTAAAACTGTGCGAGGAACGCGAACAAAATATCGCCCGGCCTGTCGTCTTTTTCATGGCGCGGGAAATAGGAACGGTTGCCGTAGTTGTTGCCCGAGCGGAAAAAGAACACCTGCACGCAGGTCTGCCCCTTGTCCTGCGCCAGCACGTGAATATCGGCGCTGTCGATGCCGTCGATGCTGATGGTCTGGTGCTGTTGCATGCTGGTCAGCAGGCGTACGCGGTCGCGGTAAAGCGCGGCGGTCTCGAAATCCATCGCGTCGCTGGCCTTTTGCATCTCGGCCACGAATTTATCCTGAATGCTGCGGCTCTTGCCCGACAAAAACTGCCGCGCGAGGTCGAGCTGGGCGAGATATTG
>JAYUPV010000478.1:0-2264 GCA_043759865.1 Alphaproteobacteria bacterium
CCTGCCATTCCCGCAGCCGCGAGCAACGACACCTGAAAAACCATTTTGGCGAACGGGACGCGCATGGATGCCTCCTGCAATAATGAACAATGTTCAATATCTTATCATCCCACGCAATTGAACATCGTTCAATATAATTATTGAACATCGTTTAGAATCAAGCTATTATGGGGCAGGAGACAAAAACATGGCGCGCCGCAAAGACCATACACGCGAACAGCTGAAAGACCTGATTCTCGAAATGTCGTGGCGCATCGTGGGTGCCGAAGGGCCCGAGGGCTTGACCGCCCGCCGCCTCGCCGATGCCATCGGCTATGCCCCCGGCACGATATATAACGTGTTCACTTCGATGGATGCACTGTATTTGCAAGTGAATGGCCGCACGCTCGACATGCTCTACGGAATCCTGAACAGCCCCGCCTGCCACGACGCGAAAAAAACACCTGTGCAGAATATGAAGGAAATGGCGGCGCTATACCGCAATTTCGCGCATGACATGCGCCCCTACTGGCTGATGCTGTTCAACCACCACCTGCCCGAAGGCCGGAAACTGGAGCCGTGGTATCAGGAAAAAATCGACCGTCTATTTTTGTCGCTCGAAACGCTGCTCGGGCCTTCCTTCACGCCAAAGCAGGAACGCAAAAAGAAAATGGCCGCGCGCATTTTGTGGGCATCGACCCACGGGCTGTGCTTCCTCGAAGAAACCGGAAAAATGCCGAAGCTCGATGGCGACACGGCCTTCGCCGCAATGTCGGCTTATCTCATCGACAGTTTTGTGGCGGGGATGAAGGCTTAAGGCTTCGGGCCTGCTGTGGGCGGCTGCGGCTTTGCGCCCGCGCGCAGAACCTGCCATTGCGCTTCGGAAAGCACGGGAATGCCGAGCGCCTTCGCCTTGTCGAGCTTCGAGCCTGCGTCTTCGCCTGCGATGACAAGGTCGGTTTTTTTCGTCACGCTGTCGCCGATTTTTGCGCCAAGCTGGACGGCAGCGGCTTCCGCTTGCTTGCGCGGCTCTTGCAGCTTGCCTGTGAAGACAACGGTTTTGCCGGCGAGCTTGCCAATAAAGTCTGCTGCGCTTGCGGCAGGTGTATCGTCGTTTTCATCATCTTCGGGCTCTTCACCACGGCGTTCGCGTAGTTCGGCCTTCAGCGCGGCAAGCGTGTCGGAGGGATTCAGCAGCGTGCCACCGGCGTCGATCTTGAATTGCTTCTTATAGGGGCCGTTATCGTTGAAGGGTTCGGTCTCCGCCTCTGCCGCGAGCGACGCGGTTTCCTCGTCTGCGTAGAATCCGACATTGGCAGAACCGTCGCCGCCATTCGTCAGCACATACCAGACCGTACCGGTATAAGGGCCGTCCTGCTTGCTCGCGGCCTTGTTGAATTTTTTGGCGGGCGCGGCGTCTTCTTCCTCGTCCACTTCCTCGCCGTTGTGTTCGGCGATTTCGCGTTTCAGTTCCGCCGCAGTGCGGTCGGGGTTTTGCAGCACGCCCGCGTCATCGAATTCCAGCGTTTGTTTGTGCGGATTGTCGCCAAAGGGCGCGTCTTCGTCTTCGATGTCGGATGCCACCTGAGCCGATTCAGCGTCGCCGAAAAAACGCGCGCTGGCAGAGCCGTCGCCGCCATTGGTCACGACATAATGGACTGTAAATTTCGGCATGGGGTCACCTGTTTCTTGAGGGGCAATGAAAGACCGGCGGAAGATACACCACCCCCGCCAGCACGTCTACAAGATTTATGGTAATATTTTAAGTGTTTGATTTCAGGTATTTAATAGAGACTTAACTCTTTTTCAACCACCCCCGCCCTATAATATCTTATGCAAATAATTTGACCGTGGAGACATTTACATGGACCGTATCGACCGCGAATATATGCTGGAACAGCACAAGGAATTTTCCGCCGAACGCGCCGCCGATCTCAAAGCCGCAGGCCCGCTCCTTCAGGGCAAGAAGCTTGACGACATGGTTCGCAAGATCGAGGAAGAAACAAGGCTTCCCCGCGCGGTTGTCGGCAATATTATAGAGACCATCAACGGCACAGCGGGCGAAGACGGCGTTGATACGCGCACCGCCATCAAGGAAGCCTTCAGCGGCCATGTGACCAATCCCCGATTCCTCGACCGCCTCGCAGGCGAGCTGACCAAGGATGTCAAGCTTGCGATCGATGACCGTGAAAAGCGCATCATCGAAAACAAAAATGCGCCGGTCACGCCCACCGTTTCCGCGCCGGCTGTTGCAACACCTTCACTTGGCAGCAAACGCTAGGGAA
>JAYUPV010000479.1:0-3008 GCA_043759865.1 Alphaproteobacteria bacterium
GCATTTTCGCCGGGCTCGAATCCTCGACATCGGCCAGCGCCGCCTGCAGCGACGCGATTTTGTCGCGCAGCGGCTGGAGCGCCATTTCACGGGCGTTGTTTGCGGAGGTTTGAGCCTTGTTTGTTTTGTTGGGCATTAGTGGGTATTGGCCTTCAGGGTAATTTTATTACGCTTGGCGTTGTTAACATAATACTAAATTACGGAAGTCTGTCAAGCGGGCTTCAAGCCCTTGCGCGGGTGGAAACGGGCGCGGTCGGGGGCGGGTACGGGGGCGGGCATGCCTTTGCTCATGGAATTAAAAAGTATATCCAACGCATCTTTCTGCCGCTTTAATTCAAGATCCAATGCCTGTTGCAGCGCATCGGCGATAACCTTGGCCTCGCGCTTGAACTCCTGCGGCGCTGTTTCCGCCAGCAGCAGCGCATCGCTCCGCGAGAGAATGAAATTGCGGGGATTGTTGTAGCTATCGCCGCCGGGGATCTGATGCTCGGAGCTAATGACAATCTTGCTGTAGAAATCGCCGCGCTTCCGATCATAGAAAATATGTTCGTTGCACAGCGTTTCGACGCGCTTGTAGGGGCGGGTGAAACTGACGAAATCGCCATAGCTGCTGTTTAGTTCCTTGACGATATCATCGAGCGTGTCTTCCTTCACCGGCGGCAGCGGCAGGCCGAGGTCGTCATCGCTGTTGTCGTCCGTCGGTGTCATGGCGCGGGTGCCTTGTTCTTTTTGAACAGCGCGCGGGCAGGAGCCTCGACGGGGCGGATGGTGGCGGACATGCCCTTTTCGATGTCGGCAAGCCGTTTTTGCCGCCGCGCTTCGATAGCGGGAAGTCGGGCGGCGTAATCTCTTTCGAGCGTGTCGACGGCTTTGCGGAAGCTCTCAAGGAATTCTTTTGGCGCGGCTTCAGCCAGCAACCGCGCATCCTCGAGCGAGATGCGAAACCTCTCGCGGGCGCGGCTGCTTGAATACCGTTCGTTAATCGGTAGGTTTGAATCTGTGTAGGTCTGCTTCAGCGTTTCAACCTCGACATAGCCGATGACCGCTGCTTTCACATGGTCGAAGGAAGTGGTGACGAGATGGGCGGAAACGATTTCCTTGAACGGGATAAGGTCGTTGCCCGATCTGCCAAAGCCGCTGTTTAGCTCTGCCAGCAAGCGTTTTGCAGCAGGGCTCGGCGCGGATTGACCAGCAGGGGTTGACTGATTCATAGGGGTTTGCCTGAAAAGAAACGGAAGCCTTTTTAGGCCGGTTTCGGCTTTATGTCAATATAAGCCCCAAGAGCGTAGATTATGTAAAATTATTCCCGCCAATCCCTTACATTTCCCCCCCATTTTATGCTAAAAAAACGCTGGATAAATTTGATGCACAAAAGGGACGGAAAACCATGACGACCTATCGCACCCATACCTGCGGCCAGCTGCGCGGCAGCGATGCGGGTAAAGAAGTGAAAATCTCGGGCTGGGTCCACCGCAAGCGCGACCATGGCGGTCTGCTGTTCGTCGACCTGCGCGATCATTACGGCCTCACGCAATGCGTCATCAATTCCGACAACGCGGTTTTCGCCGAAATCGAAAAAACCCGCCTCGAAAACGTGATCATGATCACGGGCGAAGTCGTGATGCGCCTTGCAGGCACCACGAACAAAGACCTGCCCACCGGCGAAATCGAAGTGAAGGTGAAGTCGTTCGAGCTTTTGTCCTCGCCCGTCACCGAAATGCTGCCGCTGCAGGTCAACTCCGAAGAAAATTATGGCGAAGAAGTGCGCCTGCGCTACCGCTTCCTCGATTTGCGCCGCGACACCATCCACAAAAACATCATGCTGCGCTCGGACGTGGTTTATTCGATGCGCCGCCGCATGGTGGAGCAGGGCTTCCGCGAATTTCAGACGCCGATTTTGACGGCTTCCAGCCCCGAAGGCGCGCGCGACTTCCTCGTGCCCTCGCGCCTGCACCCCGGCAAGTTCTACGCGCTGCCGCAGGCTCCGCAGCAGTTCAAGCAATTGCTGATGATGTCGGGCTTTGACCGTTACTTCCAGATCGCGCCCTGCTTCCGCGACGAAGACGCGCGTGCCGACCGCACGGCGGGAGAGTTCTACCAGCTCGACATGGAAATGTCGTTCGTGACGCAGGAAGACGTTTTCTCGGTCATGGAAAAAGTCATCGGCGGCGTGTTCGAGGAATTCGCCGAATTTACCGGCACGAAACAAACCGTTTCGCCCGCGCCGTGGGTGCGTATCCCCTACGATGAATCCATGCTGAAATACGGCAACGACAAGCCGGACCTGCGCAACCCGCTGATCATCGTCGATGTGTCGTCGGTGTTCGCGCGCGCCGATGTGGAATTCAAGGCGTTCAAAGGCATCGTTGAAAAAGGCGGCGTGGTGCGCGCTATCCGCGCCCCCAAAGTCTCGGACCGTCCGCGCAGCTTCTTCGACAAGCTGAACGGCTGGGCGCAATCCGAAGGCGCACCCGGTCTTGGCTATGTCACGCTTGAAGGCACAGAGGGCAAGGGCCCGATCGCGAAATTCCTGCCCGCGGGCGCGCTTGATGAACTGAAAAAAATCACCGGTGCCGAGGCTGGCGATGCCGTGTTCTTCGCGGCGGATATGCCCGATAAGGCAGCGTTGCTCGCCGGCAAGGCGCGCACGAAGATTGCCGAGGAAATGGATATCCTTGAAAAAGACAGCTACAGGTTCTGCTGGGTTATCGACTACCCGATGTTCGAGCTGAACGACAAAACCAACAAAATCGACTTCTCTCACAACCCGTTCTCGATGCCGCAAGGCGGGTTGAAAGCGCTGCAGACGCAGGAACCGCTCAAGATTAAAGCCACGCAGTATGACTGCGTGGCGAACGGTTTGGAGCTTTGCTCCGGCGGTATCCGCAACCACATGCCCGAGGCGATGGAAAAAGCGTTTGAAATCGCGGGCTATCCGAAGGGCGCGGTGCAGGAAAAATTCGGCGGCATGTACAACGCCTTCAAGCTCGGCGCGCCTCCGCATGGCG
>JAYUPV010000480.1:0-14695 GCA_043759865.1 Alphaproteobacteria bacterium
CCGAAGACAAAGACGGCGGCGCGGGCGGCATCGGCGTTAACAGCTTCCTGTGGCGCGCTTCGCTCGACACCATTTCCTTTATGCCGGTTTCCTCGGCCGACCCCTTTGGCGGCGTTATCCTGACGGACTGGTACGAAAACCCCGAAACCCCCGGCCAGCGTTTCAAGCTCGGCATATATATATTGGACAAGCAGCTGCGGGCGGACGGTGTGCGCGTTTCGGTCTTCAAGCAGTCTGAAACCAAGACCGGCTGGAAAGACGCCCCCGTGGCCGACGACATGGGCGCCAATATCGAAAACGCCATTCTCGGCCGCGCCCGCGAACTCCGTGTCGCACAGGCAGGCAAGTCGAACTAAGCCACCAAGGTATGTGCTGGATGACAGCCGACATATTACTTGTATAGTATATGTCTCTCAAATGCCTTTGCCTTAAAAGAGAAGCCCATGACCGACAAGCCTGTCACCGACCGTTATAACGTCAAGGAAAACGAATCCCGCTGGCAGCAAGCCTGGCAGGACAAGAAATGCTTCGAGGTGAAGGAAGACCCGTCGAAACCGAAATTCTACGCCCTCGCCATGTTCCCCTACCCGTCGGGACGTTTGCATATGGGGCATGTGCGGAACTATACGTTGTCGGATGTGGTCGCCCGCTATAAGCGCGCGCAAGGGTTCAACGTGCTGAACCCGATGGGCTGGGATGCCTTTGGCCTGCCCGCCGAAAACGCGGCGATGGAAAACCAGACCCATCCCGCGAAGTGGACGTACCAGAACATCGCGGTGATGAAAAGCCAGATGCACCTGATGGGTCTTGCCATCGACTGGTCGCGCGAAGTGACCACCTGCGCCGCCGACTATTACCGGCACGAACAAAAATTCTTCCTCGACTTCCTGAAAAACGGCCTCGCCTACCAGAAAGAGGCCTTTGTGAACTGGGATCCGGTGGAAAACACCGTGCTGGCGAACGAGCAGGTTGTGGACGGTCGCGGCTGGCGCTCGGGCGCGCTGGTGGAGCGGCGCAAACTGAGACAATGGTTTTTGAAAATCACCGAATTCGCCGACGACCTGCTGGACGGCGTGCGCCAGCTTTCCGGCTGGCCGGAAAAAGTCCGTATCATGCAGGAAAACTGGATCGGCAAATCGCAGGGTTTGCAGTTCAGGTTTGAATATGCCGGCGAGGCTCCGTCCCAAATTCAAATCGGCAAGACGCTCGAAATTTTCACCACGCGCCCCGATACACTGTTCGGCGCGTCCTTTGTCGCGATTTCACCTGACCACCCCGTTGCGGCCGCGCTGTCGGCCACCAACAAGGGCATCGACGATTTCGTGGCGCAATGCCGCGCTGTCGGCACGGCGGCGGCTGTCGTGGAGACTGCCGAGAAAACCGGTTTTGACACCGGGTTGAGAGTAAAGCACCCGTTTATCAAGGACGGGACGCTGCGTGTGTTCATCGCCAACTTCGTTTTGATGGATTACGGCACGGGCGCGATCTTCGGCTGCCCTGCGCATGACCAGCGCGACCTTGATTTCGCCCGCAAATACGACCTCAACGTGATCCCCGTCGTTATTCCCGACGGCGAAGATGCAAAATCCTTCGCGGTCGGCATGGAGGCCTATACCGGCCCCGGCCGCCTGTATAATTCGGAATTCATGAACGGCATGACGGTCGAGGACGCGAAAGCCGAAGCGATCAAGCGCTTTGAAAAAGCCGGTATGGGCGAGGGCACGACGCTTTACCGCCTGCGCGACTGGGGCGTCAGCCGCCAGCGGTATTGGGGATGTCCTATTCCCATTATCCATTGCCCGACCTGCGGTGTGGTGCCGGTGCCGGAAAAAGACCTGCCCGTGCAGCTGCCCGAAGATGTACGCTTCTCCGAGCCCGGCAACCCGATCGCCAACCACCCGACATGGAAGCATGTCAAATGCCCGCAATGCGCCAAAGCCGCGCAGCGGGAAACCGATACGTTCGACACGTTCTTTGAAAGCTCTTGGTACCAGTTCCGCTATTGCGACCCGAAGAACGAGGCCAGGGGTTTCTCGAAAGAAAAAGTTTCCTACTGGGCGCCCGTTGACCAGTATATCGGCGGTGTGGAACATGCCGTCATGCACTTGCTCTATGCCCGCTTCTTTACCCGCGCCCTGAAAAAATGCGGATACCTTGATTTTGACGAGCCCTTCACCGCTCTGTTCACGCAAGGCATGGTGACGCACGAAACCTATAAAGACAAACAGGGCAAGTGGCTATACCCCGCCGATATCAAAAAGACCGACGGCAAAGTCACCCATGCCGCGACCGGCGAGGATGTGACCGTCGGGCGCATCGAGAAAATGTCGAAGTCGAAAAAGAACACCGTCGACCCCGTGGAAATTCTGGAGACTTACGGCGCGGATGCCGCAAGGCTTTTCATTTTGTCCGACAGCCCACCCGAGCGCGACCTTGAATGGACCGAATCGGGTATCGAGGGCGCATGGAAATACATCAACCGCCTGTGGCGGCTGGTGGGCAATGCGCACTTTGACGGAACGGGCGGGGATGTGGAAACAATGCGCCGCAAGATCCACCGCACCATCGACGGCATGACGCACGACCTTGATAAATTCCATTTCAACAAGACTGTCGCGAAACTGCGCGAGCTTTCAAACGCGCTCGAAGATTTCTCGGCGGCAAAAGGCGACGGCACGACCCTGCGCGAAGGTTGCGAAGCGCTGGTCAAGCTGATGTCGCCCATGATGCCGCACATCGCCGAAGAATTGTGGCGGCAGTTGGGACATAAAACCCTGCTGGTCGACGAAAAATGGCCGGTGGCCGATACGTCGCTGCTCGCGACCGACATCGTGACCATCGCCATACAAGTCAACGGCAAGCTGCGCGCCACCATCCAGCTGCCCAAAGACATCGCCCAGACGGACGCTGAAAAAGCCGCGCTCGGCGATGCCGGTGTGCAGAAAGCGATGGAGGGGAAACCCGCCCGCAAAATCATCGTTGTACCCAACAGGATTATAAATGTTGTGGTCTAGGGCAGTCCTTGCCGCACTCGCCTGTTTATGGCTTGGTGCTTGCGGCTTTACGCCGCTCTACGGTGATGCGGCAGCGGGTACCGAAGCGGCGGTATCCTCGAATATCGAGATTGCCAATATCCCCGACCGCGACGGGCAGTACCTGCGTAACCTGCTCATCGACCGCCTTTACCTGAAGGGCAGGCCCGCCAATGCGCCTTACCTTTTAACCCTCACACCGCTGAAGGCCGAGCTGACCAGCCTTGGTATCCGCCGTGACGCAACCTCGACCCGCGCCATGCTGCAAGCCTCGACCACGCTGAAACTGGTGGAGCGCGCCACCAATCAAGTCGTGCTGGAGCGCGATGTACGCGCTGTCGGCGGCTATAACCAGCTCGACAACCAGTTCGCCACCCTCGTTTCCCGCGAAAGCGTGAGCGACCATATGCTGGAAGAACTTTCCGATAGCATCGTGACCGAGGTCGCGCTTTATTTTAGCCGCAACCGCCCCGCGACGGGAGCGACGCCGTGAAACTGCAATTCAAGGGTATCGAAGCATTCGTCAAAAAACCGCCCGCGCATGTGCTGGCGATACTTATATACGGCCCCGACGAAGGGTTAATACGGGAGCGGTCATCGGTGCTGGTAAAAGGCGCCGGCGTGGACGAGAAAGACCCGTTTGCGATTTCGAATATTTCGCAGGGACAACTGACCGACAACCCCGCGCTGCTGCTGGACGAGGCGAAATCCATTTCCATGCTGGGCGGCAGGCGCGTGGTGCGGCTGCGCCTGATCGACAACCCCGACCGCGCCACGGCCGCAGCCGAAGCCGCGCTGAAACAGCTGAAGGACGGCGACAACCTTGTCATCATCGAGGCGGGGGAACTGGGGCCAAGGTCAAGCCTGCGCGTGCTTTTCGAACGGCTGGAGAACGCCGCCGCGCTGCCCTGCTATGTCGAGGACGAACGCGACCTGACACGGCTGGTTTCTGAAGTTCTAAAATCGCAGGGCTTCCGCATTTCCTCCGAAGCGATGTCTTTTTTCGCGATCAGCGTTATCGGCGACCGCGCCGTGGCACGGGGCGAGACGGAAAAGCTGATAACCTATATGGGCGGCCAGCGCGATATCGCGCTTGAAGACGTCATGGCCTGCGTAGGCGCGGGCGGGCAGTTACCGCTTGACGACCTGACGCGGCATATGGGCAGCGGCCAGTTCGGCGAGGCCGACCGCGTGCTGCAACTCGCCCTTGCCGAGGGTGAAAGCCCGGTCGCCATTTTGCGGCATATGCAGAATTACTTTTTAAAGCTGCACATCACCAAGGCGCGCCTCGCCAAAGGCGAAACGCTTGATGCCGCGCTCATAAAGCTACGCCCCCCGCTGTTCTTCAAGCTGAAAGACGCGTTTGTGGCGCAGATGAACGGCTGGACGATGGCACAGCTGGAACAGGCGATGGCTCTGCTGATGACCGTCGAAGCGAAATGCAAACAGTCGGGCGCAGAGCCTGAAACGCTGGTCAGCCGCGCCGTGCTGTCACTCGCACAACTCGGCGCACGCGCTACGGGCCAACGCCGCCGCGCATAAATTTAAAAAAACCAGGATTACCCGAGACGTGAGTCCGGGTTGGGTGCGGGGGGTGCGTTGACGGCTTTCGACAGCGTCCCTTCAATTTCGGTGCGGAACTGCATATCGTCTTTCTTGGAAATGCCGCGCTTGGCGACTTTTTCAAATTTGCTTATAAGCCCCATCGCGTTTTGCAGCGGCGGTGAGATGTCCTGCAGGATCGCCTGACGGAACAGCGCGTCCGGCACTTTGTCGAGATAAGGGGGCATGTTGCCCGCGACACCCATAATCATCATTTTGCGGATATCACCAAGGCCGAAGGGCTGCGCCATTTCCGGCCGCGCTTGGGTCTCGTAATGGGGCGACGTGTAGCGTGCATGGTAATCGACCAGCGCACGGCGGTCATAGGTGTCAAAGTTACGCAGTGCCCAGGCGAAATCGAGCACCATTTCCTTGTGGTCGTTATCAATGCGGCTGATGAATTTTTCCGTGACGTATTCGGAAATCATTTCCAGCTGGAACTGGTCGGGCTGTTTGCCACTGGTTTTCTGCAGCTTTTCGACAAGGCCGCGTGCCTCTACTTCATCTTCGGCTGCCGCCTGCATACGGCGCACGATAAGGTTGGTGAAGGCATAGGCATCTGCCTCGCGCACACGGTTCAATAAAATTGTCGTTTCGACATCAGGCTCCGACTTGCTGCGCGTCTGCGGTGTCAAACCGAGGACTTTGTCCTGCCATGCATGGCGCAGTTCATGGATAAGGGTAAGTGCGACATCTTGCGGACCGGCATCGGGGGAAAGAGCGATGACTTTTTCGCCGGTTGTCCTGTCTGTCTGCAGCATGCCTGCCGCTTCGCTGTTGCGCATCTTCGGATCGAAGCCAATTTTGATGCCTTCTTCCTGTGCGAGTTGCAGCAGGAATTGCGTTTCGGGATAATTCTTGATGAGAGCGACGGCGGCATCAAAGCGCGTACGCTGCATACGCTTCGGCGCGATCTTCCACTTCAGACGGTCGACTTTGTCTTTAATAGAATTGGTAAGTGAGCCCATGAATGCCGCTCTGGTGTGGGATTTGAAACTTCATTGATTATATGTTGTTTTAACATAATGAGTCAATAAACATCTCAATCCATTACCGGATAATACCAGTTAGCAACTAAGTCATTGTTTCAGAATAAAGAAATTACCTAATGACGCGGTGTCTGGCCAAGGCGCGCCAACAGATCATCGAGTTGATCAAGGGTCTTGTACTCGACCTTCAGGCTGCCGGCCTGACCGTGGCTGTCGATGGTCACCTTGAGGCCGAGTTTGCCGGAGGTCAGTTCCTCGAGCGCGAGCACGTCGACGTCTTTCTGCACGAAGCCCTTCGGCTGTTTCGGCTTCAGTTTGCCTTCGGTGGTTTTCTGCACGAGGGATTCGACCTGACGCACGCTCAGGCCACGGCGTACGATGACATCGGCCAGCTCGTCCGGGTTTTTTGCGCCGATCAGGGCGCGGGCATGACCTGCGCTCAGCGCGCCGTTTTGAATCATCGCGCGCACAGTGGCGGGCAATTTCAAAAGGCGCATTGTGTTGGCGACATGGCTGCGGCTTTTGCCGAGCTGCTGCGCGAGCACTTCCTGCGTGTGGCCGAATTCGTCCATGAGACGCTGATAGCCTTCGGCTTCTTCCACGGCAGTCAGGTCTTCGCGCTGCAGGTTTTCGATGAGAGCAATTTCAAGCGTGTCGCGGTCAGACAGGTTTTGAATGACAACGGGAACTTCGTGCACCTGCGCTTTTTGCGCGGCGCGCCAGCGGCGTTCACCGGCGATGATTTCATACATCGTGCTGCCGCCCGACATATTGGTCAGCGGGCGGACAAGCAGCGGTTGCAGCACACCATGTACAGCAATTGATTCAGCAAGCTGGTCGAGGGCTGCTTCATCAAAGCGGGTACGGGGCTGGAACTTGCCGGGGGTGAGGCGATCGACAGGCAGTTGGCGGGGAGGACCGGAGCTGGCGTTATTCGCTTGTTGCGCCTGAACAGCGGCAACGACCATTTCATCGGCGCGTTTGATTTTCGGCTGGAAGGCTTCTTCTTCCTTGCGCGCATCGCTGAAAAGGGCGTCAAGTCCGCGCCCGAGGCCGCGCTTTTTTGTTTCTGCTGTCATTTAAAATCTCCAATAAAAAACTGATTTTTTATTTCAGGCGAATTGCGCCGCAAGCTGCTGCTCGCGTTTCAGCATCTCTTTCGCGAGATGGATGTAGGCCTGCGAGCCCGAGCAATGCATGTCGTAAACAATCGCGGGAAGGCCGAAGCTCGGCGCTTCCGAAATGCGGACGTTACGCGGGATGACTGTGTTGTAGACTTTGTCGCCGAAAAAGCCCCTCACATTATCGGACACCTGGTTCGCGAGGTTGTTGCGCTTGTCGTACATGGTCAGCACCACGCCGGTCAGCTCCAGCTGTTCGTTAAAGGCGTTCTTGACCCGCTCGATGGTTTTCACCAGATGGCTCAAACCCTCCAGCGCGTAGAACTCGCATTGCAGCGGAACGAGCACGCCGTTCGACGCAACAAGCGCGTTCAGCGTCAGGAGGTTCAGCGAGGGCGGGCAGTCGAACATGACGTAGTCGTATTTCTCGGTGCTTTTCGCGAGAGCATCCTTCAGACGGAATTCACGGCGCTTGGCATCGACCAGTTCGATCTCGGCGCCCGAGAGATGGATGGAGGACGGAATTATGAAAAGGTTCGGTACTTTGGTCGCAATCGCGGCGCGGTCAACATCGCATTCTTCGAATAGAACCTCGTAAGTACCATTCACGCGGTCGGCGCGGTCAACACCAAAGCCGGTCGAAGCGTTACCCTGAGGGTCCAGATCGACCACCAACACCTTTTTTCCCACAGCGGCTAGTGCCGTTGCAAGGTTAACGGTCGTGGTTGTCTTGCCAACACCGCCTTTTTGGTTGGAAACGCTGATATAACGTGTGGAAGAGGCGGTGCCGCCATCCGTCACAACGGTTTTTTGCTCTGTCTGGATCAATGCCTGGGTCATACTGATTTTGTATCGGAAGACTCGGGGCGGGGCAAGGCTAATAAAGTTGTTATTTGGTGCTCAGGCGTTTCACGTGAAACAGGAGGAGCGGGGAGACATGTTTCACATGAAACATCAGGCCTTTTTAGACTTTAAGTCATTGATACGTAATACTTTTGCCGATATTTCTGTCTCGCTTTGAAAGCTTTCAACGGTAAACTCCCAGTCTTTCCGCGCTTTGTCGGTTTCCTCGGCATGCTGCTCGCCCTTGGCAAACAGGCCATAGACCGGGTGGCCTTCGGTACGCAGGCTGTTCGTGTGGGAAAGCAGGCTGGAAAGGGTGGCGAGGGCGCGGGCGGTGACAACATCGACCTTGTCTATTTTGCAATCCTCGACCCGTTTATCGTGGATGGTGACAGGCGTGGCTGTTTCACGTGAAACTTCGCGTAGAAAGGTCGCCTTACGTACATCGGATTCAATCAGGTGAACCTCCCGCACGCCCAGCATAGCCAGAACCAGACCGGGGAAGCCGGCACCCGAACCCATATCGGCAAGACGCACATCGATATCGGGGATATAGCGGAAGACCTGTGCGCTATCAAAGAAATGCCGCTCGGCAAGGTCGTCAAGCGTGGTGGGGCCGACAAGATTGATAGCCTTTTGCCACTTCAAAAGAAGATTGCTGTAGATGCCGAGCTTCTCCATCGTTTCACGTGAAACAACGAAGCCATGGCGCTCGAAGCACTGCTGCAGGGACTCAGGCAACTTTCGTCTCGGCACGTTCAGGCTTGCGCTTGATATAGCGCAGCAAGGCCACAAGAGCAGCAGGGGTAACGCCGGGGATACGCGCTGCAGCGCCGAGGGTATCGGGGCGGTGCTTGCCCAGTTTCAGGCGCATTTCATTGGAAAGGCTGCCGACGAGGCTGTAATCAATATTCTCAGGAAATTCAAGGGCTTCATCACGGCGAAACGCCTTGACGTCTGCTTCCTGACGCTGGATATAACCCGCATAGCGCGCGTCGATTTCGACCTGTTCCACAATCGTAGGCGCGATGTTTGCAAGCTCCGGCCAGTGTTGTTTCAGGGCCTCGATAGAAACATCGGGATAGCGCATGAGATCGTGGACGGAACGGCGCACGCCGTCCTGATTGACCTTGAAACCGAGGCGCTCTAGTTCGACCGGCAGTGCAGAAAGGGAGGTCACCATTTCACGGGCGGCGGAGAGCTGGAGGTGCTTTTCCTCGAACGCCGCAGCGCGGTCGGAACCCACACATCCTATGGAAATACCAGCCGGTGTCAGGCGCTGGTCAGCATTATCCGCCCGCAGCAACAGCCGGTATTCGGCGCGGGAGGTGAACATGCGGTAGGGCTCGGAAACGCCTTGGGTCACAAGGTCGTCGACCATCACGCCGATATAACCATCGGCGCGGTCGAGCACGAAATCTTTTCCGCCACCTGCGGCCACCAGCGCGGCGTTGATACCGGCGATTAGGCCCTGCGCGCCAGCTTCTTCGTAGCCGGTTGTGCCATTGATTTGCCCCGCAAGAAACAAACCCGGCTGGGCATGGGTTTCAAGGGTGCGCTTCAGCGCACGCGGGTCGACATAGTCGTATTCAATCGCATAGCCCGCCGTCAGGATAACCGCGTTTTCTAGACCAGGGATGGTCTTGATCATCGCCGCCTGAACGTCCTCGGGCAGCGAGGTCGAAATGCCGTTTGGATAAACAGTGTGGTCGTCGAGGCCTTCAGGCTCGAGGAAAATCTGGTGGCGCGTCTTGTCGGCGAAGCGCACGACCTTATCCTCGATGGACGGGCAATAGCGCGGACCGGAAGATTTTATCTGCCCCGAATACATCGGCGCGACATGCAGGTTGCCGCGAATAACTTCGTGCGTTTTTTCGTTGGTATAGGTGATAAAGCACGATATTTGCGGCACTGAAACCTTATCGTTCATGAACGAGAACGGCGTGGGCGGGTTGTCGCCGGGCTGTTCTTCAAGCTGCTTCCAATCAATCGTGCGGCCATCGAGGCGCGCAGGCGTGCCGGTTTTCAAACGTCCCATCGGCAGTTTCAGTCTTTCAAGCGACAGTGCAAGACCAACCGAGGGCTTTTCGCCGATGCGTCCCGCCGCATGCTGGCTGGTGCCGCGGTGCACGATACCGCGCAAAAAAGTGCCGGTGGTAATGACCAGCGCGCCGCAAGAAAATTCGGTGCCATCCGTCGTTTTAACTCCCGACACATGCCCCGCCGCATCGCACAAAACTTCTTCCGCCCCGTCGCCATGCACGGACAGGTTCGGATAATTGAGCAGCATCAGCTGCATGTTGTCGCGGTAAAGCTTACGGTCGGCCTGGGCGCGGGGGCCGCGCACGGCGGGACCCTTGCTCGCGTTCAAAATACGGAACTGGATGCCGGAAAGGTCAGTCACTTTGCCCATGACGCCATCGAGCGCGTCGATTTCACGCACCAGATGCCCTTTGCCTAGACCCCCGATAGCAGGGTTGCAGGACATGATACCGATGCTGTCGATTCGATGGGTCAAAAGCAGGGTTTTAGCCCCCATACGGGCAGAAGCGGCAGCCGCCTCACAGCCCGCATGACCTCCACCAACGACAATAACGTCATATTTTACATTCATATCAATAACTTACTTTGTTTTCTTCTGGAAAATTAACTTTTTACCAGACAGCCCTGTATTTTGAGGGTATAATAGGCATTAAGGAAAATTACCCTAAAAGGGGTAAAAGGGCAAGCGGGTTATACCATGGTGCTTTTAAAGGGCATAGACGACCTGAGCCAGTACAAAGGCCTCGCGACAGAGGCTTTCGGATCGCAGCGCCTTGCCTATTTGCAAAACCGTTTCCTGTCCACCCAGCCCGCCGAAGCCGTCGACCTGCTGGCCAGTTTCTACACCGCCGCCGAAGACCTGCGCGAAAACGAAAACCGCTTCAGCGAACAGCAATTCAACGCACGCGCACGCAAAGGGGCACCCGACCTCAAAGATGCGCCCGACCTGAAATCAAATCTGCGCGACCCCGAACAGTTCGCGGCCATCAAGAGCTTCCGCGAGGCACGCGCCAACCTGCTCGACATGGACTCGACTGTCGGCAAGCAGATCGTGTCGCTGGTCGAAAAGTCCCTGACCCCGAAATCCCCCAGCGCCAAGCGCGCCTTCACGGGCTAAAACCGGCCTGCCGCCCCCCCTTGACAGACCAAGCCGCATATACTACTGATTATGGCTAATTCAAGCCGAGTGCAGATCAATCGAAGAGCCGGTTTTACTTGTTTCCCGCGCCTTCACCTAAGCGCACGACCCGCAAAACAGCCAGAACGATAAAACCGCAGAAGTTTTTTCTGCCTGTTTAAAAGTTTGAAGGCTGTGCGATGGATAAAAAACAGAAAAAAGAATTCAGGGAAGTCCTCAAGAAATATAAGCACGGCTATTTCGATGTCGCGAAATCGTATCTCCGTAGCGCGTCTGTCGGAGCTGTGACCGCAATTGCGCTCGACCTTGTTGCCACGGGCGGCATCGGAACGGGAACGGCGGTGATTGCCGCTTTGTTTCCCCTGTCGAAAGGAATCCGCCGCACTGCCATGCGCCTCAGTCTAACACAGGACGACCAGCGCCCCCAGCAAATCAGGGCACGTCCCGATGTCCTGATGGTTTTGGGCAAAATACAAATGAACTTGTCCCGCAGCTTCCGCATGGCCTCGCAGGTTATCGAGAACCCCAGCCCCACCGAGCTGGAAATATCGCAGCGCGCCAAGAAAGATTTTTTAAAAGAGATTGATGAAGCGGAGAAAGATATCAAAAAACTTTCCCCCGGTTTTAAAATCGTCTCCGGCGGCAGGGAGAACTACGGCAAGGAAAAGTTCGAGCTTCTTGTGAAGAACGACCCGAATGCCAGCCTGTGGGAAACCAGTCTCTACACCCTCGACGAGATTCGCACCAAGATCCGCGCACAAATGGAGCTGGAGGCCAATCCGAAAACAAAACCCGAAGCCCCCGCAGCCATAAAACGTAGCCGCCTCAACCCCTAAATCCTTGAATCCAGCCCCTTGACGGCATAAAAACACGGGACTAAACATAATGCCCATGGACAAGAAGCAAAAACAGGAACTGGACGAAGTACTGAAAAAGTACACACGCTCCAAATGGGATACCGCAAAATCTTACCTCCGCAATGCAAGGACGGGGGCAATCCTTGGCGTCGGGCTCGATCTTGTTTTCACGGCAGGCTTCGGAACTGTCGTCGCCGTCACCGCCGCGGCCCTGCCCGCGATTAAGGGCATAAGCCGGACAGCACTTCGCATGGGTATCATGCAGCATGGTGGCGAGCGCGGACAAAAAGTCAGTGCCAGCGCAGATGCTCACATGATCATCGCCGATATCGAATTCAAACTGGCAAATGCCTTCTCCAAAGCGGCCGCGACAAAACTCAACCCCTCGACAACGGAGCTGGCGGTTTCACAGCGCGTTAAAAACGAATACTTGGGAATCGCGGACGAAGCGGAAGAAGACATCCGCAAGCTCTCGCCTGCCTTTAAAATTGTATCCGGTGGCAATGGCGGTTTCGGCACGGAGAAATTCCAATTACTTATCCGGCGCGATCTGCGCCAGCCGAGCGACAAGACGGTGTATTACACTCTCGATGAAACCCGCGCCATCATCCGTGAAAAAATAACGGAAGAATTGAAACCGAAACCAAAGGCCGCCAAACCCCCGCTGCCCAAGCCCAAGAAACGTTCAGGCTTTAACGTCTAAAAGCAAAAAACCGCACCTTTGACAGTGCGGCTTTTCTGACTTCGCTAAAAATCAATTACATGCCGAAACGAAAAGCCTTCTTGTGTTGGGGCTGGGGCTTGTTTTCGTTTGCGGACTTTTGGGTCTTTGCAAACAGGGTGGCGAGTTTCATGCCATTCAGTTTGCTACCGGCGGGATTGATGTCCATCCGTGCCTGCGTATCAACGTGTTTCGGTTGCGGCGCTGCGGAAGCAGCTTTACTGCCTGCCGCCATCCATTCAACCAGCGATCCGACTGCCTTGGTCACGCCGCCTGTCACACCAGCTGCAAGTACACTGCCGATAGCGACAAAAGGTGCTGCGATAGAACCGAGAACAAAACCGCCGACCATGCCAGCCCCCGCGAGAGGAATTGCCGCCGCCGTACCGAGAGAGGCAAGAGCCGCAGCGCCTGTCGACCAGGCCGCAAGGCCCGCGCCTGCGAAGGGACAAAGAATGGCAGCGATAAGGCCGACGCCGAGCGTCAGTTTCGCCACGCGCGAGGCAACCCTGTCAGAAACTTTCTTCATGCGAGAAACTCCTGCTGTGAAATGTTTGATGCGCCGTATCCTGAATTAAAAGGAACAGCCTGTCGAGATGCAATTTCAATAGTTTGGGTGGAATATGGAATCAGATAACGGGTTTATACGCTTCCAGACGCTCCAGCAGCAGCCCGCGTGTGCGCTGGTCGATGAACGCCTCTTCGACCGCGTTGCGCGTGATGCGCAACAGGGAGGATTCAGGCAGGCCGCAATGATCATGCGCGATCTGGTATTCGCGCCCGATGCTGGTGCCGAAAAAACTCGGGTCGTCGGAACCAAGCGTGACCTTCAGCCCGTAATCGACAAATTTTTTCAACGGGTGTGCGGCGTAGTCTTTATAAAGCCCGAGCGCAAGATTGCTCGACACGCAGACTTCGGGTACAGCGTTGATTTTCATTTGCTCGGCTATTAGCGTGGGGTCTTCAATCGCACGCACCATATGGCCGAAGCGGCGCACGCCCAGTATATCGCGTACCTGCCTCACGGTCTCAGGGCCGGATGCCTCGCCCGCATGGGCAGTCTTGCCTGCAAGGCCGCAAATATCAAAGGCGGGTTTGAAATCGGCGACCGCATGCGCGTTCTCGTCACCCGCCATGCCAAAGCCTGTCACCAGCGGGTGCGGGTTGTCACGTGTGGTTTCGGCGGCCTTCACGCAGGATGCGGGGCCGTAGTGCCGCACGCAAGTGGATATCAGGCGCATTTCGATGCCAGTGGTCTTTTTTGCCCTCTCATATCCATCGGCAATGGCCGCCAGCATTTCGGCATAGGACAGTCCCACCATCGCGCCGTGGTCGGCGGAAATCATGATCTCGGAATATATGCAGCCCTCGTCGGCCGAGCGCATCAGATAGTCATAGGTAATGTCGCTATAATCTGCGGCCTTTTTCATGACAGAGGTCGCCTCATCATACGCCTTCAGGAAACCGATAAGATTTCCCTGCGGCGTGCCGTCGGCCTTCCAGTGGAAAGACCCTCCCTTCGCGTCCATCAGCAAAGGGGACGGCGTAACGCCGTTGCGGGCGGCAATCAGCCTTGCCATATCTGGTGTTATCGTGCCTTCAAGATGCACATGCAGGTCGGCCTTGGGAAGGGCCCGCAAGGTCTCCGTCAGGGCGCTCATGCCGCCTCAAGCACCGTGGCGATGCCCTGACCGCCGCCGATGCACATGGTCGACAGCGCGAATTGTTTTTTCTCGCGTTTCAGCAACTGCGCCGCCTTGCCGGTAATACGCGCGCCCGATGCACCAAGCGGGTGGCCGATAGCAAGCGCGCCGCCGTCGATGTTCAGCTTCAACGTATCAACGCCAAGCTCTTTCACGACTGACATAGCCTGCACCGCGAAAGCTTCGTTGAATTCGAAAATGTCGATATCGCCGACCTTAAGCCCGGCGCGTGCCAGCGCCTTGCGGCAGGCCTCGACCGGGCCGATGCCCATGATTTCAGGGGCGCAGCCGGAAATACCGGTCGCCTTGATTTTAGCGAGAATCGGCAGGCCGCGCTCTTTTGCGTACTGTTCGGAAGTCACCAATGTTGCCGATGCCCCATCCGTCAGGGGCGATGATGTGCCAGCAGTAACAGAACCACCTGCGTCAAAAGCGGGACGCAAACCTGCAAGACCTTCGAGAGTGGTCTCGGGACGAATGCAGCCGTCACGGTCAACTACTTTGCCGTCCGGCAGGGTGATCGCCATGACTTCGTCTTTCATCCGGCCACCTTCGCGGGCGAGGACGGCCTTTTGCTGTGAGGCAAGAGCGTATTGCTCCTGTTCGAGGCGACCGATACCGAATTTCCTGGCAAGGTTCTCGGCGG
>JAYUPV010000481.1:0-3182 GCA_043759865.1 Alphaproteobacteria bacterium
TCATGCCGCCGTCTTTATAAAACTGCAGCGCGCGGCCAATGCTGCCTTCGGCATAGCGGCTGATGGCATCTTTTTCGCCGTCGCCCACGCCAGGGATGAATTTTTCAAGCAGCTCCGCCACCGTTTCGGCCGGCAACGCCTGCAGCTGCACCATGCGGCAGCGCGAACGGATGGTCGGAAGGAACGCCCCGGGCTGGGAGGTGGTGAGGATCATCAGCGTTTTCGTGGGCGGTTCTTCCAGCACCTTCAGCAAGGCATTTTGCCCTGTGGCGTTCAGGAATTCCGCGCCGTCGACAATCGCCACGCGCCAGCCGCCTTCGGCCGCTTTCTGGTGCAGCTTGTCTTTTATCTCGCGCACCATTTCGACCGGAATATCGTTCTTCAGCTTGCCTTTTTTCTCGTCAAAGGGGCGTTCGACCACGACAAGGTCGGCATGGCCGCCCGAGGCGACGCGGCGGAACACTGGGTTTTCGACAGATACAGCAAGCGTCGTCGGTTTTTCAGGTTCGCCGAACAGGCTTGCGCCAGCGTCACCTTGCGTGAACAAAAACCGGGCGATGCGGTATGCAAACGTCGCTTTACCGATACCGGCAGGCCCCGCAAGAATGATGGCATGTGGCATGCGCCCAGCGTTGAAATCGGTGAGCAAAGCCTGCTCCGCCGCTTCATGCCCGATAAGCACAGCGTTGGTGCGCGGGAAGATTTCGACCGCCGCTGGCGGTGCTGCGGCATCGACTTCCTCTTCGGCGGCGCTTTCGAGTTCCTGTTCTTCTTCGGCGAAAAGGCTAGCCACTTTTCACCTCGCGTCCCGTCACGCCAAAGCGCGTTTCGACGACCTTCAAAAGCTGGCGGTGGATGGCTTGTATATCTTGCGTCGCGTCGATGATGACGCAACGCGCGGGGAAGCGCTTGGCGATATCAAGAAAGCCGTTGCGGAGGCGGGTGTGGAACGGCAGCCCCATGCGCTCGTAGCGGTCTTCGGTGCTTTCCACCTTGTTGGTGGTCACCGCCATTTTTTTGAGCGAGCGGTTAAGCCCCTGCTCCGGGTCGATGTCGAAAATAAAGGTCAGGTCAGGCTGGAAAGTGCCCGCGATAAGTTCATAGATTTTCTCGATCACGGCTTGGTCAAGCCCCATGCCATAGCCCTGAAAGGCGCGTGTTGAATCGGCGAAGCGGTCGGAGATGACCCATTGACCGCTTTCAACGGCAGGCCAGATTTTATTGACCAGATGTTCGCGCCGTGCCGACATCATCAGCAGCGCCTCGGTCATCGGGTCGAAATTTCCGGCATCACGCTGGATAAGAAGATTGCGGATGCGCTCGGCCTGGTCGGTGCCGCCCGGTTCGCGGGTCATGACAGCATCGACACCGGATGCCGCCAGCGCCTGGTGCAGCAGTTTTCCCTGCGTGCTTTTGCCGGTGCCCTCGCCCCCTTCAAGCGTGATGAAAACACCTTTCGGCGGCATTAGAATTTTCCTGTCAGGAGGTAATTAAGCCGGTCGCCGACGCGCCCGAAAAGGCCTTTGCGCGCTTCATCCGCGCCCGCCAGCAGGCCGATTTCGACGGGCTTTTGCCCCGGCACTTCGATCTTCAGCTTGCCCACATCGTCACCCGCTTTCACAGGCGCCTTCAGCGGTGCGTTGTAAAGGACGGTCAGCTTCAGTTCGGCGCGTTTGGCACGCGGCATCACGACATGGACTTCCTGCGCTGCGACCAGCGGTACAAGACCCGTTTCGCCGAGCCAGACTTTCGCCTCGTCGATTTTTTCGCCCTTGTCGATGATTTTACGTGATTCAAAATTGCGGAAGGCCCACTCCATCAGCTTCACGCCTTCTTCCTGCCTGTCCTTTTCGGTGGCAAGGCCGTTCATGACGAGGATAATGCGGCGTCCCTCGCGCATGACGGAGCCGACAAGGCCATAGCCCGCGATATCGGTATGGCCGGTTTTCAAGCCATCGGCACCCGCGACACGACCGAGCAGCGGGTCGCGGTTTTGTTGTTTAATCTTGTTGTAAGTGAAGTCCTTTTCACCAAAATAGTGATAGTAATCGGGGAAGTCGGTGATAATGCGATAGGCCAGCACGGCAAGGTCGCGCGGCGTGGAATAGTGGTCGGGGTCGGGCATACCGGCGGCATTCATGAAATGACTGCTTTTCAGGCCGATTTCCTTGGCACGGACGTTCATGGCATCGGCGAAGGCCTGCTCTGTCCCCGCCACGCCTTCGGCCAGAGTCACAACGGCATCGTTACCGGACTGGATGATAACGCCGCGAACAAGGTCTTCGACCTTCACCTTGGTGCCCACCTGGATAAACATGCGCGAGCCTTCCATTTTCCATGCATGTTCGCTTACCTGCAGCTCGTCGGTCAGTTTCAGGTGGCCCTGTTTCAGCGCCTCGAACACCATGTACATCGACATGAGCTTGCTCATGGACGAGGTCGGCATGCGGCCTTCCGCTTCCTTTTCAAGCAAGACGGAGCCCGTGTTGGTGTCAACGATAATCGCCTGCTTGGCAATTGTATCGGTCTGGGCGAAGGCTGGCCCTGCGGCGCAGAGCGCGAGCAGGAGGCAGATGAATATTCCGGTTCTCATGGCATCCTCTGTTATTCGTGTACGACGCGCGCGGTGTTGTTGCCGAGCGATATCACGCGCTCCAGCACTTCATCGGCCTTGGAGACGGAAGCAAGCGGGCCAAGCTTGACGCGGAACAGCGTCTTGCCGCGCACGGTGACAGGGTCGATGCGCACGGGCGCGACGCCTTCAAGATTGGCTTTCAGACGGTCGGCGTTGGCGCGCACGCCGAAAGCACCTGCCTGCACGAAGATGCCGGTGCGCGTCACAGGTTCCTGCTTGACGACGGGTGCGGGCATGAAGTGTCCCTCCTCCATTTTGCCGGGAGCCATGCCGGAGGGCGAGGCGTATTGTTCATCCGAGCCGAGAGTGCCGCGCGATGCGATGGGCGGTTCGGGATCGGAATAAACCGGCTGCGAGGGCTGGTATTCGCGCATCGAGGACGGCGGCGCGGAAAGCTCCTCGACGGTGATGGTCGGCGTCTGCAGGCTTTCCGGCAGCGCATCGCTGTCGTAATTGCGCGAGGAAGCGATCTGTGTGGGGCGGCTCTGCCGCGCGGGCGCATCCGACGACACAAGGCTGACAGGTTCTGCGGCAGGCGGGCGGTTCG
>JAYUPV010000482.1:0-8712 GCA_043759865.1 Alphaproteobacteria bacterium
GAAAGGCGGGCAGTTCGCCCTGCACGACTTTCGCTTCGTGTTCGTAAATCAGGAAGTTCAGGTTCTCCATGACGTACTGGAGCAAGACCTTGCAATCCACCATCTCGCGCCCCCGCGCCCCCTGCCCCACGCGGGCGTATTCGAGCAGGTCGGCGATCATCGCCTGCAGGCGTTTTGCGCCGTCGCTGATGATACCGAGATACTTCTGCCCCGCCGGGTCCATGCGGTCCTGATACTGGTGCCACAAGAGGCTTGAAAAATTGGCGACCATGCGCACGGGTTCCTGCATGTCGTGGGAGACGACGTAAGCAAATCTTTCCAGTTCGACGTTCGACTCGGTCAGCTTGTCGACGACCTGCGCAAGGTGCGCCTCGCGCTCGGTCAGCTCCGCCGTGCGCATTTCCACCATCCGCTCCACGACCTCGGTGCGTTGCACCTGCGTCATCAAAAGTACCCCGAGCAGGCCGGTGAACAGAAGGCCAGATATAAGAATAATCAGAGGCTCGTTGCTAAGCTCTTTCTGCTCGAAGCCGGCGGTCGAGGCCCAGACGAAGGTCCATTTCTGCTGCTTGATATCGAGTTCTTTACGGACGGTATAGGCCGCGTCGCGGATCTGCTTGCCGCTACTGTAGAGCAGGTCGCCCGGCAGCGCGTCGGGGCTGTCGTAAACAGTCAGGTTAAAGTCGACCCCTTGGCTGACGGTCAGTTCCGACATGAAATTGCGGCCGACGAACGGGGCATAAACCCAGCCCAGAAGAGCCTTCTGGCGTTCATCCTCTGTCGTGACGGGCGCTCCCTTTTTATAGTGCGGCAGCATCAGGATAAAACCGGGGGCCTGATCCGGGTCCTGCAACAGCGTGATGCGCTGCGTCACAGCGGCAAGACCTGTATCGCGGGACAGGATGGCGGCAGCGCGGCGGGCGCCATGGAAAGCGATGTTCAGGCCGAGGGAAACACCGTTGATGTCCACGGGCTCGACATACTTGATGATGAAATATTCCTGGCCTTGCGACAGGGGCGGGATGGTGAAATCAGGCGCGCCGTTCACCTTCATTTCGGCGGCAAGCAAGGCGAGGTCCTTGCGCTTGGTGTTGACGACATAGCCGATGCCCTGAATGCCGGGCAGCCGCTTGCCGATGCCGATTGCCTCGGCAAAATCGCGCCACTCCGCCCGCGTGACGCGCTCCGACCCGGCGAAAAGCCCGAGCGCGCTCAGAAGGCTTTTTTCGTAGCTGTCCATGCGATAAAGCAGCGCGCGTTCGCTTTCCAGCGCGAAATGCTGGAATTGCGCCTGCGATTTTTCGGTGGCGCGGGAGCTGGCATGTTTCCACGCGACAAGCGTGACGCATAGCGGTATCAGCAGCGTCACCAGCGCCACGGTCGGGAACAGCCGCGTTTCATGGCGTATGGAGAAAACGCGCCGCAGGGTGCCCGTGCACAGCAGGGTCAGCGGCATGAAAACGAAGACGCCGAAAGTATCGCCCGCCCACCATGTCAGCCAGTTCAGGGGTAGCGTGCCCGCAGGGGCAAGGGCGAACAAATGCAGCGTGAAGATGCCGACACTGGGAGAGACGATGCAGCCGACAGGCCCTGCCAGCACGGTCAGGAACGCGGCGTCACGCAGGCGCTGGATGGCGATCGGCAGTGGAAAAAAACGCCGGATGATGGCGTTTGCCAAAAGCGCCTGCAGCGTCGCGCCCATCGACATGAGCAGCGATGCCCAGACATCCTGCTTCGTAAAATCTTTTCCGTGCAGCAGGTATTCGATCAACGGTGAGTTCAGGAAGACCGCCGCGATGAAGACGCCCGGCCACATCCGCACGCCATAGGCGAGCATCATGCCAAGGGCGATACCCGACGGCGGCCAGAGAATTGTCGCATAGATGGGCGGCGTAGCCATAAGCTGGCCGACCTTGCCAAAAACATAACTGGCGGCCACGGCCAGCAATATCTTGCCCGCATACTCCAGAATGTCTGCTTTTTCGCTGTCCGGCATTCGCCATCCTTTTCACAAGAATACAGCCTCAACAGCCAAATGGAAATATGCTAGCTTCGGTAAGCATGAAAGAGCCGAACGCAGAGCCCATCGAGATTCTTTACGCCGAAGACCAGGAAGCCGACGCGCTTTTCGTGGAGCAGGCGTTTTTGACGGCAAAATCCAAAATCAACCTGCATTTCGTCAAAGACGGGCAGGAAACGCTGAATTTCCTGCGGCGGCTCGGCCCCTATGCCGGAGAGAAAACGCCTGATATCGTTTTTCTGGACATCAATATGGTACGCAAAGGCGGCCCCGCCGCCCTTGAGGAAATGCGCGCCGACCCCGCGCTTAGGCATATACCTGTTATCATGCTGTCGGGTTCGGCGCTCGACCGCGATATTGAAAACTGCTATATGCGCCACGCCAATGCCTATGTGCAAAAGCCGCTCACTTTCCCCGAAATGCTGGAATTCGTGGCGGCGATTGAATCTTTCTGGATACTGCACGCCGCCCTGCCGCAGGAAGGCGGCCCGGCATGAGCCCGCTTCTCGGACAGATGCGCCGCAACGGCCCGCTCAACATACTGGTCGTCGAGCCCGACGACGCTTTCATGATGCGGCTGCAAATCGCGCTGCGCGGCATGACCACGCCCGCCGCGCTCTACCACCTGAAAAGCGAGAAAGACCTTTTCCTGTTCCTGCGCAAAAGCGAGGGCTGGGAAAACGCGCAGCAGCCCGACATGATCTTCCTCGACATCTCGCTCATGCCCGCGCTTGACCGCCTGAAATCGGGAAGCCCTTTTGCCGGCATTCCGGTGCTGGTGATGGGCGCAGGCATCGGGCGGGTGCAGGCGCTTGAATGCCACAGACGTTTTGCCAATGCATGCATCCCGAAACCGCAGGACCAGGCGGGGATGCGGAGCCTTGCCGCCGCCATCGAAACATTCTGGTTCAAAACGGCCAAGCTGCCGCCCAACAAGGATTTCTGACGGATGCAAGCGGGGAACGGTGACCTGGTTTCATGGTCGAGCCTCGAAGGGCTTGAAACGGCGATGGGCAAAGACGCCGCCAAAGCCTTTGCCATTCGCCTGCTCGGATTTCTGGAGACCAAGGTAGACGAGACCGAAAAGGCCTTCCTTGACGGCTATGACGAGAACATCCTGAACTGCCTGCACAAGCTCGCCTCGAACGCCGCCGCCCTCGGCGCCCTGCAATTGTCGCAAACAGCGCGGGCGCTGGAGGGCGATTGCCGCGAGGCACGCTGGGAGCACGTCAAGGCGCAGAGGGAACCCCTGATTGACCTCGCCCGCCGCTCCCTTGCCATCCTTAGGGAAAGGCTGGGATAGCGATTTGTACTATCCCGGGATTATTGGTATAATGGTTAAGCGCAATAAACGGTGACGGCATGAACAACGCCCCCAGTACAGAGGCAGACGGTATCCTCCATATCGTGCTTATCGAGGATCAGGATGTCGACAAAATCATGATTGAGCAGGCCTTTGGCATGCTCGACCAGCCCGTTATCCTGCACATCTACAGCGACGGCGACGAAGCCCTCAAGGAAATCCGCGCCAGCGCCACCGTGCTGAAGCCCGACCTTGTCATCACCGACCTGCGCATGCCGAACAAGAGCGGCAACGACTTCATCCGCGAGATCAAGAAAATCGAGGGGCTCGGCGACGTACCCGTCGCCATCCTGAGCGGTTTTACCGAGGAATTTGTGAAACTGGAGCCGAAGCTACGCCACGACGTCATTGCGCTGATGGGCAAGCAGGAGCTTTATTCCGACTTCCCCAAGTTCCTCTCGGAAATCAAGCGTCTCTGCGCTCAGGTCAGGGCGTAATAAAACTTAAATTTTGAACTGCTGCTTCGCCACCGGCTGCGCGGGTGACGCGTTTTTCGGCGCGAGGCTGAACGCCTGCTTCATACGGACTTCTTCAACAGCCATGTTTGTTATGGAGCGCACAATATCTGGCGTTCCGACGGGGCCGATGAGCATGCCAACGGTTTTTTCCTGCTCGGGCGGCGGGGCTTTCACGCCCATTTTTTCTATGCTTTTTAAAATGACTGCCGCAGTTTCTTCAATTTCCTGCGGACGCATGCCGGCGTTCTTGAGCACGGTTTCGATGGGGGTCATCTTCTTGTCGGCCTTCGACCCCTCCATCTGTACGCGCCAGTCCTGCTCATTTCTGAGTTCCTTCGGTGCGCTTTCGCGGCCGTATTCGTCTTTCCCTGGCAAAGTAACCTCCCGCAGTCGCTCTATTTTTGACTTAAGGATATTCTATTCCATAACGATTAAAATACCGTTAAACAACTGTTTTATTTAATCAATTTGGTTCCCAAATGACCGGTAGCTTGATGGTCAGCACGGTGCTTTTCGCGAATTCCGAATCCACATGCACGGTGCCGCTGAGCTTGAGGGCGATGTCCTTGACGGCGTTGAGGCCGATGCCGCGCCCTGATTCTTCCGACACCACTTCACGGATCGAAACACGGGGGTCGAAAATATGCTGCAAGACTTCCTCGTCAGTCGCACCCGAAACAGACGCGCCCAGTTTTTCGCGCAGACGCACGGCATCAATGCCCGCGCCGTCATCGGCAATGGTCAATATCATCGTGTGCTTGAACGGGCCGTAAGCGACATCGACCCAGACATTCAGCTCGGGCGACTTGCCGGCGGCTTCGCGCACCTCCGGCGGTTCCGAAGCGTGGTCAACGATATTGCGCGCCACATGCACAAGGCTGTCAAAGAAATCGCGGTAGACGGGCGAGAACACTTTTATCTCGCCGCTCGAGGGCATGATGATGCTGACCTGCTTTTCCGCCATGGAAGCGAAAAAGCTGAGCTGCGTTTCGAATGGCACCAAAAGGTCGCGCACCGGCCGCGCCACGATCTGCTGGAAGTAGCGGAAGGCGATGCCCTGCGCGCCTTGCGCCCGCAACTCGCGCCCGAATTCCGTCGCGTCGCTGACGGGCAGCATAACCACATCTTCCTGTATCTCGAAATTATTTCCCCAGATCTCGCGGCCGTAGCCTTTGGCTTCCTCGAACAAATCCGCCATAACCTCGCGGCAGAGCGCGAGCATTTCCTCGACCGTGACTTTTTCGCGCACCTTCATCTCGTTTTCCATCTCGTGCAGAATGCCCGCGATGACATCGAGGTGGAAGAATTTCGACATGCCTTTCAGCGTGTGCACGTCGCGCGCGAAATCTTCTATCGTCCGCTTCTTGCCCGAGCCGAGCAGCGTGCTTTCCACCTTGCGCAAATAACCGACGAAGGCCATTTTGTCCTTGGCGATACGCAGCATGCGGGCGATGCGCGCTTCTTTCAGCTTGATTTCTTCCTGCGCTGCCTCGTCCTTCGAAACGTCTTCGGCGATGAGCAGGATGGAAACGAGGCCGCCACCGGCGCTGTACATCGGCCGGTAGGAAAGCGCGATGGCGAGGCCTTGAGAATGCTCGTATCTTTTGGGTGCAAAGCGCATCAGTTCGTCGAAGGGGAATATGGTGGAGCGCCCGTCGAACACGACATCGACCAGCTCCTGCACCCGTTTTTTTCCCTCCGCATCAAGGCCAAGGACATCGGCGACATGGCGGCCGCCGGGCGCTTCTTCCAGCAGCGCGACGCAGGCCTTGGAATAAACCCACGAACAAACGCCCTTGCTGTCGAAAAACGCCACACCCTGCCCGAGACTGTCGAGAACGGTGCGCATAACGGCGAGTTCCCGCAGGAATTCGTCGGAGCTGGCATCGATACTGCGCCGCGCCATTTTGTGATGCGCCGCATGTTCGGCATAAGAAATGGCAACATCCTGCAGCACGCCCGGAAGCCCCGGCATCATATCCGCACCGCCGATGTTTTTTAGCAGCGCATCGGCTTCGGCGCTGCCCATATGCCGCCTGATTTGTTTTTCAAGTTTTTTTGAAATCGTCACGGCATCCCCCTGCACTCGCGGCTCAGCCCGCGCGCTTTTCCTGGAGGTGGATGTTGACGACGATCGCCGCGGCCGTGCCGGCCGGCGTGTAGTGAAAGCTGAGATGGGTCAACTCCCGCCCTTCGCCTGCCGCGCTGTCGTTGACGGCGCCGACGGCTGGGATATCCATGGACAGGTCATAGCCGCGACCGTTGAGGAAAGCCTTGACGCGCGAGCCCACGACGTTGGCGATGGCGCAGGCCATGTCTTCGCAGATCATTTTCATGGGTATCTTGCGCGCCTGGTCGGGATAGGTTTCCTCGGCGATGGCGGTCAGCAGCTGCTGGTCGAAATGAAAACTGAAATCGACGTTGAGCGCGGCCCCCTGCGTCAGGCTGACATGGCTCGAAATATCGTCGTTGCCTGCGGCGCCTGCGCCCTCGCCCGCGCCGGAGGAAGTAATCTCGCGCCCGAACATGGTGTCGAATGTCCCCGTCATCGCCTTGCCGACGATATCGGAAACATAGGTTTTCATGTTCTTGATCGTATCCGTCATGCGGTTTGCTGTTGCCCTTCGCCTACGCGCTGGTTGATCCAGGCGACCACACGGCTGACATGGTCTTTCAGGACGCCTTCGGAGACAGGCTTGACGATATAAGATGTCGCGCCCGCTTTCAGGGCCTCGATGATATACCGCTCTTCCGATTCCGCCGAGACGATGACGAAGGCGACAGTGTCATACTTTGAATCCTGCCGGCATTGCTGCAGCAGGTTGTAGCCGCTGCGCCCCGGCATGTTCCAGTCGAGGAAAATGACGTTGTAGGCCATCTCCGCCATCTTGTCGGTGGCTTCCTTGACGTTGGAGGCTTGATCGACATGGGCGATGCCGAGAGATTTCAAATGCCTTTCAATGTCGCAACGGACAATCATGTGATCGTCGACGACCAGGGCCTTTAAATCGGAAATGTGCTGTTGGGTCATAGTTTCCCCCCTTATATTCGTTAGCCTAGGCCTAAAATCCTAAAAAACCCCTAATATTTACGGGACATAATCGATTTTCTTAACGCAAGGGGCGTCATCACCAGGGTTTTAATATTATGTCAAAGCCTATAATAGTACCGCTTCCCCCTTTACTCTGCCGGCGCATCGGGTATATTTTCCACATTGTCCCATAATCGATTTCGAGAGAGCCTTGCCGATGCCGGTCGACTCAATCGCAGCGCTGACACAACTTGCCTCGACACGGGCCATCGGGCTTGTTTTCGACGAAGTCGCCGTCAACACCAAAATGCTTCAGGAGCTGGAGCCCAAGCGCAAGATACCCGCGGTCCTCAAGGTCATGGCGGGTTCGCTCAGCATCAAGATGCTCGTCATTCCGGCGGCCCTCGCCCTCAACGTCTTTTTTCCCGGCGCGATTGTGCCGCTGCTGACCTTCGGCGGCCTGCACCTTGCGACCGAAGGCTTCAAGAGCCTGAAGGGCGAAGAGCATGAGGACGACGACAAGGACGGTCATAAAGAGAAAAAAAAGCAGACCGCGAAAGAATTCGAGAAAGAAAGTATCAAGAAAGTCCTCGTCATCGACGGACTGCTTTCGGTGGAAATCACCGTCATGACCCTGCCCATTATCGCGGGCGTACCGGTGCTGGCGGCGGGTGCAGTGCTGGCGCTGACGGGGCTTATCCGCACGAGCTGGATGTACACCGTCATCGGCTCCATCATCAACATGCCGCGCGCAGGCGAATGGCTCGCGAAGACCAAAGGCGACGGCGCAATTCCCAAGGCCGCGCGCGCCGTGGGTCAGGCGATGGGCAAGGCCATGCCCTATATCATTAAAGGATTTTCGATTGCGGGCACGGCGGCGCTGCTGACAATCGGCGGCGGCTTGCTTATCCACGGCATCCCCGGCGGGGAGCACTTCATGCAAGGCGCGCTCAACGCGATATCATCGAACGGCATCGTGCAAAGCCTCGTATCGCACGTCATCGGCGGCGTTGCGGGCATCGCGGCCGGTTTTGTCGGGCAGCCGGTGCTGGACAGGCTTTACTCGGCTATCGGCAAAGGCGTGAAAGCCGCCGTTAAGCTGGTCAAAACTGGTTTTACGAAGAAACCGAAAAAGCCCGCAAACGACGATCGCAAACCCGCACCTGCTGCTGCGCCCGCATTACAGAACATGCCGGATGCAAAAGCTGCGCTGAATGCTGCTGGGGTGAAGCAGGCCGAACAACCGGCGCCCGCCGATGTTGCCGCCCCGAAGAAAGCCGAACCGCCGAAACCTGCCGCCTAGAAACCTGCGTCAGGTCACGGCAAGGTTGCCGCTGACGACCAGCGCGGCTTCGTCTGTGCCGACGTTGATGCCGACCAGCGTTGCGATCTGCACGAAGTTCACCCCGCCCGCAAGGCCGTTGGTATCAACCCGCACGATGCTGTCGAGGCCGACCTGCGTGATCTGCACGTAATCGGTCACGATGCCCGTGTAACCGGTCAGGATATCCGCGACGTCGAGGATGTCGCCGCCCGGACCGTTGGTGAAATCGGTGATGCTGTCGATGCCGCCCAGGCTGGGCGCGAGATTGAACAGGAAAGTATCAATCCCGCCGCCGCCTGTCAGCACATCGTTGCCTTTGCCGCCGATAAGAATGTCATCGTTGAGACCGCCATCGAGCGTATCGTTGCCGATGCCGCCGAACAGGGTGTCGTTGCCGTCGCTGCCGAGCAGTGTGTCGTTGCCGCCGTAGCCGTCGAGCGAGTTGTTGCCCGTGTTGCCCGTCATAACGTTTGCGGCGTTGTTGCCGACCCCGTTTGTATTGCCCGCTCCCGTCAG
>JAYUPV010000483.1:0-2987 GCA_043759865.1 Alphaproteobacteria bacterium
CGATCAGGAAAAACCGCTCTGTCGAAGAAACACCCGGCTTGGAGAGTAATATAAGGATTGAGCATAATTATGTCAATGATATTTGATTAACGCACTGAATTTATTGACTTATTATAACCCCTATTGACGTGCTATGGAAATCCACTTATAACCATTAACAAGAAATACAGAGGGTACGCATATGAAAAACGAAGCAGACATCCAGAAAACTTTTGCGCGTTTTGCAGGACGGGAATTTCCGCTCTCGGCAAAAAATGAATTTAACGCTGAACTCGGCCGCGACATCATGACCTTCCGCATCAGCAACCGTGAAGACGAAACGCTGAACGAAATGGTGGACGAAGCCGCCAGCATGGGATTGAAGATGGCGTTCAACACGAAATTCGGCGGCTATGTGTACGGCGATCAGCCGGGCGGTAGTGTAACTGCCGAGGTTTCGAAAGACGCCGAAGGCAAATGGCGCGTCGGCAATACGTTCAAGCTGAAACAGCCGTAACCGGATATAGATATTCGAAAGGAAGCCCCGGCTGAAACCGGGGCTTCTTTTTTACGCCGCTTTACGCTTGCCAATCGGCTGCACGGGGCGTTGCGGGACGCCGTTATAGACGGACAGCGGGCGCATCAGCTTGTTGTCTTCCAGCTGTTCCATCACATGCGCCGTCCAGCCGGTGATGCGGCTGATGACGAAGATGGGCGTGAAAACGGGAATGTCGAAGCCCATCAGGTAGTATGCGGGGCCTACGGGGAAATCGAGGTTGGGGTGGATGCCTTTTTGGTCGATAAAGGTTTTCGACAAAATGTTCTCCATCTCCACCCACTTCTCGCCGTTCTTGATTTTGGCCATTTCGTGGAAGTAATGGGTCATGTAAGGCACGCGGCTGTCGCCGTTTCTATACACGCGGTGGCCGAAACCCATAACAAGCTTCTTGTTCGCGAGGGCGTCGTCGATCCAGGCCTGCGCCTTCGCGACATCGCCGATTTCGAGCAGCATATGCATGACCGCCTCGTTCGCGCCGCCATGCAGCGGGCCTTTGAGCGAGCCGATAGCGCCTGTGACCGCCGCGTAAATTTCCGACAGGCTCGACACAATCGTGCGCGCCGTGAAGGTGGAGGCGTTGAAGCCGTGTTCGGCATAAAATGTCAGCGACGCATCGAAACACTTGACCACTTTCGGGTCGGGCACTTCGCCAAAATACATGTGGAAGAAATTGGCAGCTATGCTCAAATCTGTGCGCGGCGCAATCGGCTCCTTGCCGTTGCGGATGCGGAAATCGGCCGCGATGATGGTCGGGATTTTCGCCTGCATGCGGATGGCTTTGCGCAGGTTCGCGGCTTTCGACACATCGCCCGCCTCGGGGTCTTCGACGCCGAGGAAGCTGACGGCGGTGCGCAGCGTGTCCATCGGGTGCGAGCCTTTGCGGAACTGGCGCAGAACCGTCATCAGCTCGCTTGAAATCTGGCGGTCGGCCCTTTCCTGCTGCTCGAATTTTTTCAGCTGTTCGGCGTTCGGCAGCTCGCCGTGCCACAACAGGTAGCCCACTTCCTCGAACAGGCAATGCTCGGCCAGTTCCTGCACGGGGTAACCGAAATAAGTCAGCGTATTCGTTTCGTCGAACACTTTTGAAATGCGCGAATTGTCCGAATAGACACCGGCGAGGCCCTTGGCGATTTTGATTTCGGGCTTGATTTCGGATGGTGCGGTCATGGCTCTTTGTCCCTCGTTTTTGTACGGATATGAATTTAACGTGTGCTGCGGCGCATGCAAGGGTTAAAAAGGTCATAACAATCAGCCACTTGGCGAGGTAATTAAATGTTCACACTTTCCCGCTAGAATGAAAAGGTATTATCCGGAGGTTTTCATGGAAGTCGCGGCAGTCGCAATGCAGGCAATTTCAGCGCAACAGCAGGTCGCTGTGCAGATACTGAAGCAGACCGCCGAGGCAGAACAGGCCATCCTGCAGGTCATCGCCTCCGCCACCCTCGGAAACAACCTCGACATCAGCGTTTAGTCGCTTTTAAAAGGACATCGGCATGTCAAGCGTTCTCGGCTGCGACGGCAAGGTCATGAGCCCGCAGGCCTATCAGAAGCAGCAACAAAAAGAATCCATCCAGCCGGACGCAACGCAGCCAGCTATCAAGTCCGAAGCCTTGAACACCACCGGCAATCGCGGCACGGCGCTGAACGTCTCGGCGTAGTTATTTCAGCTTGAAATTAAAAATATTCTGGTCGAAGGCGTTGTAGTCTTCGTAGCGAAGCAGCGCGTAAAGGTCTTTGCGGTGCTGCATGACATCGAGCAGGCTTTCCTGCGTGCCTTCTTTTTTGATGGTATCAAGCCCCCGGTCAATCGCGCCCATCGCAAGGCGCAAAGTCGTGACGGGATAGATGACGAGGTTATAGCCGAGCTTTTCCAGTTGCGCGGCGGTCAGCAGTTTCGACTTGCCGAATTCCGTCATGTTGGCGAGCAGCGGCACTTTGAGCGCCTTGCGCATCGCTTCAAATTCGGATTCATCGGCCATCGCCTCGGGAAAGATCATGTCTGCGCCGGCATCGACATAGGCTTTCGCGCGGTCGATGGCTTTTTCCAGCCCTTCGGCTGCGCGTGCATCGGTGCGGGCAATGAGAACAAAGTTGCTGTCGCGCTTCGCGGTCGCTGCGGCCTTGATTTTCTTCACCACATCGGCGACAGGCAGCACGGATTTGTTGTCGAGATGCCCGCAGCGCTTGGGATTTTCCTGATCCTCGATATGGCAGCCCGCCAGCCCCTGCTCTTCCATCACCTGCACCGTGCGCGCGGCACTCATGGGTTCGCCGAAGCCGGTATCGATGTCGATGATGGCGGGCAGCTCTGTCACCCGCGCAATCTGGTGTCCTCGACCCGCGACTTCGGAGAGTGTCGTGAGGCCGATATCCGGCAGACCCAAATCAGCAGAAAGCACAGCGCCGGAGATATAAACCCCGTCAAAGCCCTTCTGCTCGATCATCATGG
>JAYUPV010000484.1:0-11274 GCA_043759865.1 Alphaproteobacteria bacterium
GCAATCGCTGATCACCACCAAAATCACCCCCGGCACCGACGGCAAGGGGAAACAGTCGAAAAGCATCGGCAACTATATCGGCCTGCTGCACAGCCCCCGCGATAAATTCGGGCGCATTATGAGCATCCCCGATCATCTTATCGAAGAATATTTCCGCATTTATACCGATGTGCCGTTCTCGGAAATTTCCGGCTTCAAGGCGATGGTCGGCAAAAAACCGCGTGACGCGAAAATGGCGCTCGCCACCGCCATCGTGGAACGGTATCACGGCCACGAAGCCGCCATCGGCGAGCGCGACTGGTTCGAGAACACGATTTCGAAGGGGCAGGTGCCCGAGGATTTGCCCACGCTTGCCATCGTCTGCCCGCGCATGGAGACGCTCGATCTAGTGCAGCTTGCGCGGCCGGGGAAAAGCAAGGGCGACACGCGGCGGCTGCTGAAGCAAGGCGCGGTCGAGCTGAATGGCCTCAAACTGGTCAATGCCGAAGATTTCGTGAGCCTGCGCAGCAACGACATCTTGAAGGTCGGCAAGCGCAACTGGTTCCGCATCCAGATCGTCGAGCTGCACAACCTTGAATCAAAGCTCCTGCGGCTGCAATCGGTGCATGTCGAGGATATCGACTTCCTCGTCAAATACGTCCCGAGCTGGGAGATGGTCAAGTATCTCGACAAGGAAGACCTGATCAAGAAGCCGACGCTCGAAAATGTGCGCGATGTTTTCAAAAAAGTTCTGCTGCAGCCCGAGCCGCGCAACGACTGGGTCTGGAAGATATTGAAAAAGGACGAACCCGAAAACGTTATCGGCATCGCGCATCTGCGCCGCGACGGGCGTTTGTGCAACCAGCATGTCTGGCTCGCCCCCGAGACGCAGAGCTTTGAATCAATCATGAACGAAGCCATGTTCGCGGTGAACGAATATGCCTTCAGCCAACTCGGCTACAACTCGCTTGCGTTCAAGAACGCCTTTGCCTATGCGACCGCGCCGAAGGACCTCGATGTGCTCGCGCGCTCTATGATAACGATGGAGGCGGGACAGTTGAGCCGCGATGTGCCGCTGGGGACAATCGGCTTTACCGCCGACGGCTGGGAGATGATGCAGCAATGGCGGCGTACCATGACCCCGTGGCTGTTCCAGAACGAACCGAACGCTCCGCAACCACAGCAGCAACAGAAAAAGCCGGAGGTTCTTGAAGCGCCGCCGCCCGAACCGGTAAAACCCAAGCCAAGGCCAAAAGCGAAAATCAAAAACCCGTTTATGATAGACCTTGTACCGCCGAAGCCGACCGGACCGGATGAAGAAGACTAGGTCTTGAAACATTCCCGTATCGCCGTGCTGAGCGCCTGAATGGATTTCACGTTTTTGTTTTCAACGCGGAAAATAAGGCAGTGCTCGTCGTAGAATACGGGCGCTTTCGGCACGCGCTGCAGCTTGTTCCGCGCGCGTTCTGCCACGCGGGCGGGCAGGATGCCCGTGCCGCCGCCATGTGCGGTGAGGTCGGCGATAACTTCGAGATTGCCCGAGGTGACGGTGCGGCTGAACGCCATGCCGCTTTTTTTTAGTTTTTTCAGCAGCGATTGCGACTGCACAAGGTCGGGGTCGCAGATCAGCACCGATTTGTTGACGGCTTTGCCCGCAGCCGTCCACAGCGTCACCTCGTCGCGGCACAGGTTGTGGATGACAAGGTCGGGGTGCGGCACGGGGTTCACCACAATGCCGATATCGGTTTTGTGGCTCACCACGTCTTCCGACACCTTGCGCGATAAATCATGCCGCAGGGTGATGTCGAGCTTGGTGTGTTGCGCCATCAGTCGCGGCAAAAATCCCGGCAGCACGTTGAGCGCGACCGACGGGTGGCAGCCGATAACATAGGTGCCCTGTATCTCGTTGACGGAGGCGAGCGCCTGCGCCTTCACCCCGTCCCACGCCTGCAGCAGTTGACGCGCATGGGCGAGCAGCTGTTTCCCCGCTTGAGTCAGCGCTACGCCGCGTTTGCTGCGCGTCAGCAATGCCGCGCCCACAGCATATTCCAGGCGCTGCAACGCAAGAGAGAGTGACGGCTGGCTGATGCCGAGCCGCTCTGCCGCGCGCGAGACGTTGAGCGTGTTCGCCACTTCGGTGAAATAGGTGAGATCGGCGGGAGAGGGCATCATAGGTAACTCCTATCATAAATATACCGGATTAATATTATACCTATGTCTGCCGCTTTCGTAGGGTTTTCTTATCAGAAACCTACAACGGAGAAAAACAATGTGCAGACCCTATGGAAACCAAGACCCGAGCGAAATCCGGAGACAGATGCGTGAGTATGACAGCGAGATAACCAAAGTCTTCAACCGCTTCGCCGGCAAGAAAGTCGACCCCGCCAACCCCAACGACCCCGTGCTGGAGGAAATGCGCCGCGAAGCAGCGATGCATTACAGCTACCTGCGGCTGGTGGGCGAGAGCGCAGATAACGACCGCAGCTTTGCCAAGATCACGCGCATCAGCGCCGAGCTGGTGAACAACGGCAAGGATTGGCGTATCGGCAACCGCTTTTTCCGCGGCTGATTTTCAAACACCAAAACACACGCTTAAAGGAGACACAAGATGACCACCAGAAACTTCAACGACGTATCCCCCCGCAAAAAACCCGAAGCACCGCCGGAAGTGCTGCACGGCTACCACATCCATATCTACTTCGAAGCGGGGAAGGACTCGGAAAAAAATGCCAAGAAGGTACTGGCGGATATCGAGGAGAAATTCCCCGGCAAGCTGAAGAACATCCACCGCGTCGGCATCGTGGGGCCGCATTTGCAGCCCAATTTCGGCTCGTACCTGCCGCCCGACGATTTCGGCAAGGTCGTGGGCTGGCTGCAGCGCCACAGCGAAGGGCTTTCCATCCTCGTCCATCCCATCACCGATGATGAATTGAAAGACCACCGAGATAACGCGCTCTGGCTCGGCAAGCCCGTTCCGCTCGATATCAGCTTCTTCGAGCCGCCGCAGCCCGCCGCGCCTAAGGGCCCGACTCTGCAGTAATCCTGCATTACACACCTGAAAATTCCGGGGTGGCGAAAGCCGCTCCGGAATTTTTAATGTGTTCTTTTCGGGTGTACGTCGGCTTCGTACTTGTATTCCCACTCTGCGGCGCGCTTGTCGATTTCTATGACACGGGCGGGGGACAGCAGCTTCTGGGTTCTGAAGCAGACCGGATCGTAAGCGTATTCAGGGCAGCCGTCTTTGTCGGCGATCCGCGCCCCGTAATAGGCTTCCTCGACATCCTTCACGCCGGTCTCTTCTTCCACGAGCAGCCGGGCAAGCGCGCCCATGGCATAAGACGAGCTTTGGTTCGCGGCTCTGCGAAACCATTTGACAGCGCAGGGGTAATCCTTTTGCTGCTCGCAATGCCCGGCGAGGGCTTCCTGCGCCACTTGATAACCCTGCTCCGCCGACTGTTCAAGCCATTTGCGCCCCTCGGCATTGTTTTGCGCCATGCCCCAGCCGCTGATGTAGCAGTTGCCCAGCGTGTACTGGTCGACGACATCTCCGGTGGGAGCATATTTTTCGGCGCGCTGGCAGTCTTCTCCTGCGATCTTTTCCATCATCTCTTGCATGACGTTGCCGCGCGTGACATCAACCTGCTTAAGCCCGTGTGAAATGGCCACCATGGCAACGGCCAGCGCGACCAAAGTAAAAACAAATATCTGCGGCTTTTTCAGGGACGTCCACAGGCGCCAGCTATGGGCAAGAAACTTGTCGCGCACTTTTGACTGGCCGTCCGGCCCCGAGCGCAACGCTGCAAACAGGTGGTTGGCGGCCACGGCCAATCCCGCCGCGCCTGAGAGAACGACCACGCCGAAAGCCATAAAACCCGGGACACCCGCCGCCACCCCGACATACATGCTTGCCAGTTCGATAAGCGGGAAAAGTATCTTGAGCAGCAGAGCGGCGCAGGCAAGACCTGCAATATGCAGCTTGAAACCGCCCTTCATGAAAACGCAGGACAGCACAATCATGCCGATGCCGTAAAAAGTAAGCACCATTCCATCATTGGTCGCCTCAGCCTCGTTAACAGCCAGAGCCGGGTGCGGCGCGAGGCAGGCAAGGGCAACAAAAATTACCGTGTATAAAAAACGCATCATGAAATCCGGTGAGCGGGTTACGGCGTCGGCGGTTTCCGAATTTTCGGGCGTGTATCGGGAATTTTGACGAAAGTCTCGTGGTTCACATGGCGCAACTCGGCCGCGAATTGCTGTTCGACCTTGCGGGCAAAAGCCTCGTTGCATTGCACGAGTAGCGTGCCGGGGAAATGGTCGACGGTCTTGAAACCGTCCTGCTTGCCAAGCGCGTCGATTTTTGCGGCGAAAGCCGCCGTCTGTTCGGCGGTGGCGTTTTTATCCAGCATAAAAATCCATCTTTCGGGGCGCAGGCTGGTCATAGCTTCCTCGTTTATAAAATGCATTTGTGTGAACTGGCTGCTTTATAGCAAATAACGCCACCCCCCGCAAGATGCCTTGTCTTTTCCCCCGCGATGCCGTTTCATCAGGGAATGAAGGGGTTTTGAATGATCGGGGTATTCGATAGCGGTTTCGGCGGGCTTACGATCCATCATGCGCTCATCAAGGCGTTGCCGGAAAAAGATTTCGTTTATCTCGGCGACAACAAGAATGCACCCTATGGCACGCGCCCGCCGATTGAGGTTTTAACGCATACCTGCGCGGGGCTTGAGACATTGTTCACGCAGGGCGCGACGCTGGTGATTGTCGCGTGCAACACGGCCTCGGTCGTGGCGCTGCGCTGGATACAGCAGCAATGGCTGCCCGCGCGGATCAAGCAGGACGGCATCAAACGCAATGCGATCGGTATTGTCGTGCCGACCATCGAGGCCGCGACGGGCGTGCAATGGAACGAGGCCGCGAAAGAGGAAGGCGGTTCGACCATCGCCATTTTCGCGACGGCGCGCACGGTGGAAACGGGCAGTTACCCGTTTGAAATCCGCAAGCGCCGCCCCGACATCAAGGTTGTGCAGCAGGCCTGCCCCGAGCTTGCGGGCGCGATAGAAGCGGGCGTGCCGCGTGCGAGCTTGCAGGCGCTCATTAGTAAATATGTGGGGGCGATGGAACAGCAGCTTGAAGGCACAAAGCCCGACAGCGTTATCCTGGGCTGCACGCATTACCCGCTGGTGGCGGATTTATTCGCCGAGGCGCTGCCCGCCGGCATGCCCATCATCCACCAGCCCGAGGCGACGGCGGCGGCGGTGCGGCCTTATCTTGAAAAACACCCGGAATATAACGTGGGCAGCGGCGGAAAACGCGTTTTCCTCTCGACCGGATTTTCCGAGGATGCGTTGCCGCTCATCGAAAAATTCTGGGGCGGGAAGATAAAGTTCGAGACGGTCTAGTTAGGCCGCCGGAGCCACCGCTTTCGGTTTGGGTTTCGGCAGGGCCACCACGGTTTCATTCGCGTAGAGGTTGAAGTGCGTCTTGCCGCCGATGGTCGCAAGTCCCGGATGGCCGTGCGGGCCGAAGGGGCTGCGGTCTTTCGGGCCTTCGTTGACGGTCAGCGAGGTCACGCGGATGCCGGCGGAATATGCTGCCACATCATCCATGTTCGCGGTGAAAATCGCACCGGCAAGGCCGTGGGTGTCGTATTTGTTGGTCGTGGCGATGGCGGCATCTATGCCCTTCACGCGCGGGAGAACATGGACGAGGGGCCCGAAGATTTCTTCGCCCAGCACAGCCTTCACGCGTTCGGCTTTTTTCGCGTCGGTGAAGTCAACCGAAGCCCAGTCGATGACGATGGGCTTCACCCAGAAAGAGTTTTCGTTCAAGCTCTGCGGGATGTCGTTGCTGTTCACGCCCATGCTGCCATAGACTTTCGCGCCAAGCTCGTTGGCAAGCGTGATGGCCTCTTCCATTTTCTGGCGCGCGCCACGGTCGACGAGCGGGCCCATTTTCACGCCCTTCGAGAAGGGGTTGCCGATATGGTGGTCGCCGTCTGCAATGAGTTTGCCGAGTTCCGTCACTACAGCCTCCGCGCCTTCCTCGACGCAGAGCATGCGGGGGGCGGTGCAGCGCTGGCCGGTCGCGGGTGCGAAGCCTTCGTAGATTTTCTTCACGACTTCCTGTACGCCCGCTGCGTCGGTTGCTGCGGATTCCATCACAACCGCCACGTTCGAGCCGCCCATTTCAAGGATGGTGGGCTTGAGGCCGCGCGATTTCGAGATGATGTTGCCGGTCACGTCGCCGCCGACGAAGTGGACGAGATCCGCTTCTGCCGTCAGGTTGCGGTTCACGCCGACGCTGAATTGCACAAGGTTCGCCGCTTCAGCCGCAAAACCGGCTGCCCAGGGCTTGCCAGCCGCTGTTGCATTGGCGGCGAATTCGGCCGAGGCTTCTTTCACAGCCTCCATGAAGGGGAACACCCAGTTTGGGGCTTTTAAGGGGGCGGAGACGATAACGCCGTTGCCCGCCGCAAGCGCGCCCACGATGCCGCCGATGGCAAGTGCGTAGGGATAGTTATACGCGCCGATGATCTGCGCGACGCCGAGAGGGCGTGAGGTGACTTTCATGAACTCGTCGCCCTTGGGGCCGATTTGCGCTTCGGCTTCCTTGAAGGCGAAATCGAACCACTCGGCGCCCTTCGCCATTTCTTTTTCCGAGAGCTCGATGGGCTTGCCCGTGTCGGCGGAAATAACGATGCCGATTTCTTCGGCGTGGTTCTTGATTTTATCCTGCAGGAGTTTCAAAAATTCGAGACGTTCGGCGACGGGGAGCGTGCCGAAAACTTTTCCGGCAGCTCGGCCGCCCGTGAGCAGCGCCTGTGCCTCTGCGTCGTTGGTCTGTTTCAGGAAGAAAGCGGTGCGCCCGAAAATCGCGCTGTGCACGGCAAGCTCGGTCGGCGCTGCGGAATATGATTTGTTGAAGGAAGGATACTGGCCGAGGAATTCGCGATACTGGGTGTTGAAGGAAGGGAAGTCGTTGCGGTGGACGGCGTCTTCGAATTTCTGCCGGAGTTCGCCTGCTGCCAATGCTGTCATTAAAGCCCTCTGTTACCTTTCCTCGTTGCCATTACTCACCCTGTTATGCTCATTTTAAGCATTAGTGGTGATATATGTCAAGGTAATGACAGGGTATGACTTTAAGCTACTGAAAACAAAGAAAACCTAGTTGGGGCGCGGGCTCTTGGGCGGCGAGGGTTTTTTGTCTTTTTCCTCGAGTTTTGCGCGCCAGTCGGACAGATTCTGCAGCGACTGGTCGCGGTCAAACGCGTTGCCGCTATCGACCCACTCTACGGCCTCGACAGCGCGCTTGATGTCGTCGACGGTAGAGAGGATTTTCATGGCGAGCGCATTACCCTCGATGGGCTTTTCGGCAAGCGCGGCAAGGCCAAGTGCGGGCACGGGCACGAATTCGGCTTTCGTTTTCGCCCAGTCGTATCCGGCTTCGTAATCGTGCTGGCAGGTCCAGATTTCGACCGCGTTCACAAATGCCGCTGCCACTTTCGCGCCATGGGGGTTTGCGGCTTTGAGGGCGGTGTAGATGTCTTCCAGTTCCTGCGCGCGTGCGGCGGGCGGCTGACCGTATTCGCCCGAGCGGTAAACGAGGTCGATCACGCCCACCCAGTCGCCGGCCTCGGCGACAACGGGGGTCAATAGTTTCCAGTGCTTCGCCTCGATGATGGCGGCGACAACGGCATTCACAGGCGCGCCTGTGCCTTTGGCGGGGAAGATATCGTCTTTCACGTCATCCCATTCGCAATGGGCGAGGATTTTTGTGCGGGCGCGTTTGATGGCTGCCCCTTGTTTGTCGCCAAAGAAATCGCGCAGCCTTTTGCCGATAGACATTTTTGTTTACTCCACAGGGTCAACGCCGAGACGCAGCAGCAGCGCGTCGAGGGCGTCATAAATGGGGTTGCGCGCGGGATTGCTCGGGGCGCTGCGGTTTTTGATGCGGTCGGCGAGTTCGCGGCGGATTTCGGCCACGCGGTCGCGCGTGTCGGGGCTGGAGCCGATTTTGCCGTGCAGCCTTCCGACCAGCGTCGCCTCGTCATAGGCGAGCACGCCGTCGACCGAGGCCGTGATCTGGGCGAAGAACAAAAGCAGCGCCCTGCATTCCGGGTCCGTGATTTTGGGCAGCAGGGTGTTGATGTCCTGCTTGACGGCGATGTCTTTGGTGAACGTGCCGACATGCTCGTCGGTCAGCGCATAACTTTTCTCAAGGCTTGCAAAAACCTTGTTGAACATCTCGCTTTCTTTTTCGTGCAGCACGCCGTCGGCATGCGCCACGGCGATAACGCAGCGCCACATGTAAAACATGCTGTCGGTAAAGGGCAGGGGCGCGGATTTTGCGGATGTTTGTGTCATGTCCCAAGACTACCCGACAAAGCAGGGCGCGTAAACGGGGTTTAAGGCTTTGACGGCGCGCGTTTTTTCCATGCGGCTTTGGCGGGAGCCTCGACGGAAAGGGGCAATCCGCCATTCATGAATTTCAAGCCGTATTTCTCGAAAGACGTCATGATTGTTTTCGCGAGCGCGCCATGGCCGCGCAGCTGGGCATTGGCGGCGGCGGTATAGTCGCTGTCGGTACGCAGCGCCGTGCTGGCGCCGAAAGACAGCAGCAGGTCGGCGGCTGCGTCGTGCCCCTCCCAGGCGGCGATATGCAGCGCCGTCCAGCCGCGCGTCGTCTGCGCATTCACTTTTGCTTCATTTTCCAGCAGCAGGCGCATGGCGGGCACATGGTTTTTCGCGGCAGCCGCCATCAGCGCTGTTTCGTTTCTCGAGAAAGGGATAGCCCCTGCATCGACGGGCCGGTGCCACATTGCGGCACCCGGATGCTTTGCCAGCACAGCCGCGAGCTGCACGACATCGCCCAGATCGGCGGCGTTGAAAAACGCCATTTGTTCCTGCCTGCTTGCGGCGGCGTTGAAAGCTGTGTTCATGAGCGCTTCCTGAATTGCGCGGTGGCGGGCGCGGAGACTTCGCGGGCGGTATGGCCAACCGTATCGACGATGGTCGCGGTATGGAGCTTGATAACGGCGGCTTCGAGCGCGGGAACGACCGCGTGCATTTTAAGATCCATCGCGACTTCAAGCGCGTTCATGCCGTCGGCATTTTTCAGCAACGGGTTCGCACCGCGCGACAGCAGCAGCAGCGCGGCTTCGGGGTGGTTGCCGTTCAGGGCGTCCTGAAGGGGCGTCCATTTCTCCGCATCCTGCGCGTTGATATCGGCACCGGCGTCCAGCAGCTTGCCGATAATGGCGGTGTCGCCTTTCCATGCCGCGGCGGCAAGCGCCGTCCAGCCCTGTTTGTCTTCCATTCCGGTCGAGGCTTTGAGCGAGAGGAGATGGGCGACCACTTCCGTCTTACCCTCGAAACTCGCTTCGATGAGCGCGGTGCGGGCGGCGTTGGCGGGGCGGGGATCTTTTTTGTCGAGAAATTTTGCCTGTTTATCGAGGGGCATTAGCCGGAACGTATCCATAACCCCGAGTCGTGCCGCGTCGATGAACATTTCCAGCAACCGGGCATCGTCATAGCCGGGCGTGAGGGGGTTGAATTCATCTCTGAGTTTCGGGGTCGGGGTCATCGGTGGAATTTATACATAAAGTTGCAATAAAGAAACAAAAATTTTCATAAACTATATTTATCAACAGCTTAGAAAAGCAAAAAAATTCTGGTAAAAAAGGCACGAATCCTTATTATGTGGAGGCAGAATTTACAAGAAATTTCAATCGCTACCCCCATCACGAGGTGAACAATGCGCCGCTCCGTTCTCAATGCCCTTGCAACGGTTTCCCTTGCAGCACTCGTTACTGTTGCAACATCATCACAGGCGGTGACGCCGTCCTCCCTCGGGACGCTCAAGCAGATTGATAAATGGAAAGTCGGCATCGTGGATCCGGAAGGTCAGTCCTTCTGCGCCATGGTCAACAAATTCGACCAGAATGTCGGCCTTGCTTTTGCGATGAGCCCCGAAGGTTACGGTTCGGTCGCGGTTGACGTTTCAACGGCGCAATTTACGCCCGGTGAAACTTATCAGGTTTCCCTCTCCGCGAATGGCGCTAAGGCGGGGACATATTCCGGCCGCGCGACCAGCGTGCGCTCCGTTGTTGTGCAGGTCGGCCAGAACACGAAATTCTATGATGCGCTGAAATCGAACGCCTCGCTTGGCGTTGGCTTGCCGCAATTCGACGCGCAATTCACGCTCGTGAAATTCGGCCCGTCCTACCGCCAGCTGGTCGATTGCGCCCAGACGCTGACAAGCGGCGTTTCCGGCAAAGATGGCAAGATGCCCGCCGTGAAAGTGAAGGCGGTTGACAAGGCGGCGCTTGCGCCCCTCGACCGTGAGCTTGCCGATATCTCGGCCGAGACGAACCCCGCCGCATCGCAAAGCCATGTGCCCGCCACCGCAAACGCGCTGAAAGAGCCGAGCGACAAAGCCGCCGCTTTTGACGACGTTGAAACAGCTCTCGAAAGCGAGGGCGCGAAGGCAAAAACCGAGCTTGCGGCGCTTGACGCGAAACAGCAGGCCGTGTCCGCCGAAATCGGTGAGCAGAAGCAAAAGGCCGCTGTTATCGAGGAGCAGCAACATCAGTTGGAACGCAAGCTGCTCGCTTCCTCCAAAACGCCCGTCGTTTCCGTGCCCCCCGCCGCCGACACCGGCGCGACCGCCAAGCTGTGGGACGAAAGCCAGCAACAGGCGTTGATCCGCCAGGCCGATGCAGTCGGCAAGGCGCGTATCGCTGTGCTGGAAGCCGTGAAGGATGATGCCGCACAAACCGATGTCGCCGCCTTCGCCGAGCAAAAACAGGTTCTCGACACCAAGGTCGTGACGCTGCAAAAACAAGTACAGGTCACGCAAATCGCAAAAATCGCTGCTCCCGCCGATAAGGCGCTGAAGGCGAGCCTTGTGGCGAAACAGGCCGAGATCGCGCGCATCAACACCGAGCGCGTGGAACAGACACAAGCGCTGACGCAAAAACTCGCTGTCACCGAAACCACCTACCAGTCGCAAATCTCCGCCGTGGAGACGGAACGCAACGCGCTGAAAAAGCAGCTTGCCGACGCGAAATCGGAAGCCGAATTCAATAAGGCGCGCGTGGCGCTGCTGCAAGGCCAGATGAATGTCGCGGCTGCGCAGGGCCAGAAATCTTCCGCAGAGCGCGCCAAGCTCGACGCCCTCTCGGCGCAGCTTGCGAAGTCGCAGGAAGAAAAACAATCTCTTGAAGCCCAGCTCGCCGCCACCGGCAAGCAGGCGAAACTTTTGGGAGCGACGCTCGGCCAGAAGCAAAAACAG